>JASJDW010000081.1 GCA_030064955.1 Crocosphaera sp. | reverse complement strand
GTAAGTTCTCTATTCTGGTAGGTGACTATAAGAATAGTAACTAGAAACAAACTTTGAAATGTGGATTTATCCCATTTTAAAGTTACGACTAGAATCCCTGCGGTTTTAACCCAGGGAGTCTCAAAAGAGAGAATCAGTACAGAATATATAGCAATTGATCCAGACTATTGTTTTGGTAAACCACGTATAATAGGAACAAGAATGTCCGTGGCTACTGTGGCCAAAATGTATCTAGAAATGGGGGAATCTTTAGAAGATATTGCGAGAGAATATGATTTGTCTTTAGCTTCGGTGTATGCAGCGATTTCCTACTATTACGATCATCAAAAAGAAATTGAGCGTCAGACAGCAGAAAGCCAGGCTTTTGTTGAACAATTAAAACAGAAAAATCCGCCTTCCCCTTTGCAAGAAAAACTTAAGAGGATTCGAGGTGAGTAAAAAGATTCGTTTTCATTTAGATGAACAGGTAAAAAAATCTATTGCCGAACAATTAACAAGCAGAGGAATTAATGTTACAACGACGACTGAGGTGGGATTAAGAACTAAAAGTGATCTAGAACATTATGTAGGTGGTTATAAATAAAGGTAAGGTGGGCAATGCTAAGAAAAAGCTTACAAACTTGAACCAGAAACTATTTGAGACATTGCCCACCCTACAAGTTTCTAAATTTTTGACCAGATTTTACTGAAAATCCTTTATCCATTGCTGTACCTCCTCAACTTTTGGCATATCACCTAATTTTTGATAATTCGTTTGTGCTTGGGTTAGCCACCCTATGGCCTCAGTTTTTTGGACTTCCACTTGCCCTAGTCCAAATTGTGCCTCAGCTTGCCCTTCCACATCTTCAGTGGCTTTGGCTAGTTCTAAAGCTTGTAAATAAGGACTTTTCGCCTGTTTGCTCAATCCTACTTGTAGATATAAATCTCCTAAAAGTTGATAGATTGCCACTGTCTGATTTCCCTGTTTTACTAACCCTTCTAATAATTCTATGGCTTCCGCCTTCAAATTATAACTTTCATACAAATAGGCTAACGCTATTCCTTCTGCCTCTTGGCTTAATTTTTGTTGTTTTAATTGGGCGACTTCTGTTTGCACTGACTGAGCTTTTTGCGTATCCAAAACTGTAAAACTTAGGTCAACGCCTTGTTCTTCCTCAGAGGATTCTCCTTGATCAGTTTCTACGATTAAAAGATAATAGGAGTCGGGTTGTAGAGGAGGTTCACCTGGATACTGGATTTCTGTGTTGCTAGTTTCCGTTTGCCAGTCTAATGTTAAACCAGCATCTTGTATGCGAACCTTATAATGAGTAGCCCCAGAAACCGCATTCCAGCGCAATATCGGACGGTTAGTTAGTAGATCAGTATTTCGAGGGCTAATAATGTAGGGAATTGTCTCATTGGGAGCGCGAGTGGGACCCGATCCACCGTTAGGTCGCGTTTCTGTCCGTTTTGAAGCACCACAACCCTCAGACACAAGAGAAACTTTGTCGCTAGGGACGACCCAAACCCTTAAGTTGTTACACATAACTGTAGCCGATGCTCCGGCACTAAGTTTTAATTGGTCAGAAGGATTGAGCAAATCTCCCATATTGGCTTTTTGATAGCCATTCCATTGACTGCGCTTGAGTTGTACATCGCCTTTAATCTCTGAGATAAAATTTAACACTGTTGGGTTTGCCCAACTAGGAGAGACTAATGCGGGCAAGAGCAAACTGAGAATGACTCCTGCTAGAATTTTAAACCTCAAGGCTGCTTGCATGATTTTCCTGCCTCCTGTAATTTCTTTTGAGCTAGATGTAACCAAGTATCTTCATCAGGATTTAATGTGGAACCCAACTGACAGCATTTTTGCCATTGTTCAATCGCTGAAGGTTGTTTTTGCCGTTCTAACACTTGGGCTAACAAACAACGAGCAGACCCTGGATTTTTTATTATATATTTAGCGTTTTCTGGGTTACTGGCAATGGCTGTCGCTACTTGTAATGCTTGCTGTGCCTCTGTATCTCGATCTTGTTTAAACCTTGCCCATCCCAAATTTTTGAAGAGACTGTATTTCACTTCAGGAAAGCTATCCTGTTTGCCTGCTTGTAAAATACCTTGGTTTAGCAGGGCTACAGCTTGGGCATATTCCTTCTTCTGAATGAACAAGCGAGCTAAGTTATTATAGGCTTCTGGAACATCCCCTTTGACAGCGATAAGATACTGGGTACGGGCCTTGTCAAACTGCTGCAAGTCTTCATAGAGATTGCCTAAGTTGTAGTGGGCATATACATTATCAGGATTTAAAGCAATGGCTCTCAAGTAATTTTCTTCGGCTGTCCCCAACTGTCCCTGTTTATAGTTGTTCAAACCTCGTTGGTTGTAAACTTTTTCAGAGATAAGCGGTAAAGCAAACCAAAAACCCAGTAATAGTCCAGAAAGAGCTAAAAGAAGACTGAATTTTGCTCTTTCTCTTCTGTGTTGAGGAATGCCCTTTTTGGCGATGAGTTTGTCTAACCCCTCTTGTCCGGCCTCAGTCAGTTCGCTCCTAGCTTGTAGTAAGGTCAAGAAACTGGGAAATACTACCGCCACTGCCCCGAAAACGCCCACTCCTCCACTCAGGAAACGACTAGCAATATTAGCCAGCAGTCCCAGGCTGCCTGTCCAAACCATTACTTTTAGCCCTTTGATTACCCAGTTAATCTGTTTACCATCTAAATGCCACCACCAATCTTGAGGGGGAGAAGGTAAACTTTCTCGATACTCAGGCAAGTTAAGAACTTTGAGGATCTTACCTGCGTTCTGTTTGAGGCGTAAATCAAGCTGCATCACTTGTGAGAGAATATCGACAGACACTTTCTCGGTCTTTTTCAATTCATTTTGAAGAGCATCTCTAGCCAATAAAATTTCTAACGCTTGTTCATCTTCAGTAGATAGCGCAGCCTGAGAATCTTCTAAAGAGTTCCAATCATCCAAAGCCTTTTGATAGCGAACTAAGGCAAATTGAAGGGAAGGGTGTTTTAGTAACATCTGTGATCAAAGTTTCTTTAACCAGATAAGCCAATTAAATCAGAATAAAGATGGATAACTGAAGTATAAGTATTATAGATTTTCTCCTTTAAAATTAATAGTAGAATAAGAATTTCAGCCAAGTAATTGATAATTAATTTTACCAAATCCCCTGGTTTGTACCATTCAAAAAACTGGCCTGATCTCAACATCTAATAACTCAATCACTGGGGAAAATGAGTAAAAGTATTCAAGTTACGATCATGTCAGTGTCCCTAGAATCTATCAATACTCAACCTTCTATTACCCCAGACACCATTCAACGGGCAAAAGAAGGCTTATGCGATGCTCAAAACCCTAAAATCAAACAAGCCATTCAACAGGGCTTAAATAACCTAGAAACGATGGCAGAAGGGACATTTGACCCTCCGATCAATGGTCGTTTTCGCCGCTTTGTTCTGCGATCGCTCATTCACAGTCTTTTTCGGGTTAAAGTAGACTATCCTGAACGCATTCCCCGTCATCCCGTTATTTTAGTCGCTAACCATCTCAACCATATTGACCCCTTTTTATTGTTATCAGAATGCTCTGCGTCCCCTTATTTTCACATTTTAGGGGATGCTCGTACTCTTTATAATAAAGGGTGGAAGCGTTTTATTTTAGGGCTTTCTGGTGGGGTTATTCCTTTAGAACGTCGTTGGGGTCAAGAAACCGCTATCATTGAAGCAGCCGAAGCAGGAAACCAGGAATTAAAGTCTTTAGCCCAAGCTATTGAAGAAAATGTGCCGTCTGGGGAATCTATCAAAACCCTCCGTCAGATTAACAAGGCTGTGCAGGTTATTTTAGAACAAGGGCGGGGATTAATGCTATTTCCCGAAGGCCGTTTAGGGACGACAGAAGGAAAGTTAAGCATTCCCCTGAAACGAGGAACGGCTATCTATGCGTTACGTAGTGGGGTTCCAGTGGTTCCAGTGGGCTTAATCGGGACTAAACATTTATATTACCGCAAAACCTTAACCCTTCGCTTTGGGGAACCTCTTGTATTTCCTCAAGTTAAACATCCTAAACGTCAAGATATTGATACAGTTTTAGAGGCGTTAGAAAAGGCATTGATTGAGTTACTGCCTTCCCATTATCAAGAACCTGATGAACTGAAATTATTTTCTCAGTTTCTTAATCAGTTTTTCTGTTGAGTTGGGCTTTTCTTCTCATCAAAATACTTAATAATCCTAACCCCATTAGTCCCATCACTCCAGCGATGGGATTATTATCAATTCCTGTTAATAGGGGAGACACTTGATCCGTATAATTGATCAATTGACCCACATTGATCATATAATATCCCCACACCAAACCACCATGCAATCCAATACATATTCCTATACGGTTAGAATGTCCTAATTTAGCCCACACTAAAGTAATACCTAATAAAACTAAGGCAGGAAATTGAGGAAAAGTTCTAATAATTTCCTCTAGGGGTTTCAAAAAGTGTAAAATTGCAAAGATAATTCCATTGGCATAAGTAAAAATCTGGGCATTATAATCTTTTTTCAGTTCTTCTAATAGCCAACCTCTAAAAAATAATTCTTCCGCTAAACCAATTCCCAACGCACTTAATAACCCTTCAAAAATTATCCGAGTAAAAGTATCAGAAGGTGGCACAAATTTAACCCAGCCTAAAATTGCTTCTATAATAAATAAGCCAAAGGTAAAGCATAACCCTAAACTCAACCCATTAATCAATTCAACACCATTTTTTCTACTAAATATTAATCCATAACTTTGCCACCAATTATTAAGTTGGTAAACGTTTCTATTCCAGAAAAATAATAACCCAATAAACTCTAAATAAAGGATTGCCATAGTGACAATGGTAGTTAAGTTCGCATCATCTTTTAATAATAAATAAAGTGGAATGGCCAGAGGAAGCCATAAACACAAGAGAAAACTTATAAAAATCCCCAGCCGTAAAGGTACTGGGTAATTAGCAATTAGGGTAAAATTAAATTTCAAGGATTCAAAAGCTGTGCTAAGGTTTCAACTAATAAGTATAATTTGAGGAAACATTGAGATAATTGTGAGCAATTTTTGAGGTTTTTATTAATGTTACTCGTCTGGCTCGATGGTGCTAGTTAAACCATGATTTTTCAAGGTTTCACAGTAAAATTCAGCCGGTTCTAAAGCACAAGTAATAACCAAAGCGGTGCCATTGGTATGAGCTTCCATCATGATATCAACCGCTTGAGGTTGGGTCATTCCTGATACAGTTTGCATCAATGTTTGTACCACATATTCCATAGAGTTGAAGTCATCGTTATGAAGCAACACTCGATACCGAGGGGCTGGTTTACGAATAGTAGAAGTGGAAGAAGACCGTTTTTCTATTACTTCTGTTGTCATAGCTATCCTCCTTGTTTTGCATCATGTTACCAAAAAATTATCTCTGATATAAAGTGCATAATTTGAGATTTTTGTCAATAACTAGATTACTTGTACTATTCTAAAAAATAATACATTTGCTCAAAATAGTTTCCAAAATAGCCTTAAAAGGGAAAAAGAGAAACCTATAATTACGGAGTAATCAGTATTAGAGGTGATTGAAAAGCAAGTAGACATACGTGCTGTAGATTTTTAATCTCTATGATCATACCACAAAGGCGGAAACTGGTTGCTTATTGATAATTATTATCAATGTCAGGAAATCTTAAAATATTGAATTTTAAAACGATATAGTATTCTTAAATAAGATTTGCTTATTGACTATTCTTCTACACCGTTGGTACCTTGCCCCACACCCTACACCCTACACCCCACACCCCAAACTAGATATCTCTAGTTATTTCTGAGAACTGGTATATTTCCACACACTATATTCTAGTCAAAAGCCTAATAATTAAGGTTTAGCTTACCGCCGAAGGTTGACTTTTAGCCATAGGAAGGGTAAACCAGAATTGACAGCCATTACCTGGGGTACTTTTCACCCCGATATTACCACCATGAGCTTCAATAATTTGACGACATTGATAAGAACCTAACCCGATACCAGTCCTCCGTCGATCATGTAAACTGCGAAGATATAATTTAAACAATTGGCTACATTGTTGATCGCACATTCCTACCCCGTTATCGGTTAAACGACAATAGATCATACCCTGTTCCACCGTTGCATCAATACTTAAATTAATTCCAGGGGGATTATGTTTTAAAGCATTAGTGACAAGGTGATCAAACACATGATGTAATTTTTCTTTATCCCCATAAGTTAAAGGTAAATTATGAGGAATGTTCAGGGTTAAATGAGCTTGATTTTGTTTTAATAAGGGCTGCCATTCTTGAGTTAATTCGTTAATAAAATTTGATAGACATAAGGGTTCACAATGAATCATCAGAGGTCGTTGTTCTGAAAAATGATCTTCAGACAGTGCATTAATTAAAGTTAATTGACGCTCACTACTATTAATCATTCTATCAAGAATAGAACGGGATAACGTTAAGCTATCTCCAGGGCGATGTTGTAAATTTTTTAACAACATTAACAGTCCCATGATTGAGGTACGTAAATCATGAGAAACTGCTTGTAAAAACACCGCTTTCATATCATGTAACTCTTGTACTTCTGTTATTTTTTCCTGAAGTTGATGGGTGCGATATTCTACTTGTTTTTCTAAATTACAATTTAACTGTTGTACTTTTTGATATAGTTGTGCCTGACTCATGGCGATCATAACTTGACCAGCCAATTGTTCTAATAATTTCACTTCTTGTTTTTGCCAATGACGGATGCCAAAACAATGATGAGCCACCAGTAAACCTAAAGGTTTACCCTCTAAATGCAAAGGCACCACTAACGCCGCCTTAATCTGATAACGTTGAGTATATTGTTGAACCGTCGGGGATAAATTTAACTCTGTAATATCATCGGCAATAAATGTTTGAGCCTGGGTAAACAGAGACGGTAAATCTGTTAATAAATCATCCCTAGCATTACCCCCCAATAAACTAGGATAATGACCATTGACAGACTCAGCCACCACCTCAATACGTCCCCCCTCTTGCCAAGAAGCAATAAAGACGCGATCGGCCTGAATTAACTGACGAATTTCCGTAACAGTGGTGTTAAAAATCTGTTGTAAATCAAGAGATTGACGAATTTTCAACGACACTTCTGCTAACAGATGGTCTCGTTCTAACGTTGCCCTTAACTGTCGTTCTGCCCGTTGTCGTTCTGCCACTGCTGCCGACAATAATAAAGCGGTTCCACTAACAATGACAATAAACATTTGTAGCAATAAAACCGCTTGAGACTGATTAGTCGTTTGCACCACAAACGGACCGACCCCTTGATCCGTTCCAGCGATCGCCAGTAAGGCTAAGGATAAACTCCCGAAAACAGCCCCCCAAGTTTGGAAGCGAATGGCAGCCCAAACCACAATGGGAAAGGGTAAATATTCCAAATACTGGGCATTACGTAAACTTCCCTCCATCAATGTTTCCACCTGAGTATGACGGGAGAAAACCATCCAACTCAACCCGAGTAGCAGTCCTCCACAGATCATCACCTCTAAAATACGCTCTTTTTTATGACGACGAAGTAGACCGGCGCTATGAAGGTAAATTCGTAACAGAAAAGGAGTTGCTATCAAAATACCACTACAGTCTCCTAACTCTACCATCCACCAGTGTGAGGCAAAATCCTGCCAATTCAGAGAACCCATAAATGAAGCTGATAGAGTTTCTAGGGTTGCATTGACACAGGGAGCGGCCATCCCTGCTAAAAATACCAAGCCAATAACATCATCAATGCGAGATAAGCGACAAGAAAAATGACACCAACGCAATAATTTAAACCCTAACCAAGCAGAGAGGGTGCTACCCACAGCAGAACTTAGCACCAGTCCCCAACTTGCTCCTAAACCGAACATTAACAGGACATCAGCGAGAAAAATGCTTAACCAGACTTGTTCCCCATAGATTAACAAAGCAGTCAGGGCAATGCCGGCGGGCAACCCAACATAAGCTACCTCGGTGCTAGGGACTGTGACCAATAAACCACCGATCCAGTAGGCTAAGGCCACTGGGATAACCATAAGAGAAAACCATTGCCAGGGATGACGAGTGGAAGTCATAAAATTTAACGAGCTTACTCTAACTAAAGAGTGCCTAACCAGAGATTCTTTTTGCCTCCCCTAGATGGGTGAATTTAAGCATAAGTGCAGCTTCCTGTGAAGATGTTGCTTAAAAAATACTGATTTTTTTTAACTTTTGCCATATTGTTAAGAGAGTTTACTATTACCCTGTCACCTCCATGCGAATTTTAATTGTTGAAGACGATCCCCTGATGCAGTTAGGCTTAGAACAAGCTTTGAGTGAACATCCCAACTTTGAGATTGTTGGACAAGCAGAAGACGGCTACACTGGGGTTCAACAAGCCTTAGAACTCAAACCTGATTTAGTGGTCATGGACATTGGGCTACCCCGTTTAGACGGTATTGCTGCCACTAAGCAAATTAAGGAACAATTACCTAATATTCATGTGGTCATGTTGACTTCCCACACCTTACAAACGGAAGTGGTGGCCGCCTTATCTAGTGGGGCCGATGCCTATTGTATCAAAGGAGCTAGTTTAGAGCGGTTATTAGCTGCCATTGAAGCAGCACAAGATGGGGCGACTTATCTTGATCCTCAAATTGCACGGTTAGTTTTAGATAATTTGAAACCCCCAACCCCTGAACCCAATCAAAATATTGGCCTGTTATCGGAACGAGAATTAGAGGTTTTAAAGTTAATTGTGGAAGGCAAAAGTAACAATGAAATTGCCGAAGAGTTATATTTAAGCACCAATACCATTAAAACCCACGTCCGAGGTATTATGAATAAGTTAGCTGTTGATGACCGCGTTCAAGCGGCTGTGGTTGCGTTACGCTCAGGATTAGTTTAACCTATGTGAATTAAGATACTTTTCCCCAAAATTCCTCTAGATAGCTTGAAAACCCTTCCATGACTGCCACTAAAAAAGAATGTTTTATTATTGGTTCAGGTAGTTCTCTTCTTGATTTAACCTCAGAAGAAAAAGACTATCTGAATAATCATCCCTATACCTTAGCAATGAATAAATATTTGCTTTTTTATGAGAAAATTGGGGTGATTCCTAAAGCTTTGTTTTTAGGGGATTTCCATTTTCCGGCACATAAAGTTTTTTTAGAAACAATAAAAATAGCTAATAAAGTAAGCCCCCAATTAATTTATTATGTTGATGATTATTATGAAAAATTATTTAAAGAACCCTGGAAAAATTGGAAATGGAATTTAAAGGAACGTTATCAATTATATAAAAAATCTAACTATCTTCCTCCTTTGATGGTTCATTATTCTCATTTAAAGTTTTTTAGTGCTAAATTGCGAGACCATCCTGAATTTATTTGGGCAAAAAGTTTTAAAGATGAATTGTTTTTTCAAAGGGGATCTTTAAGTACAGCAATCAATTTAGCTTATTTAATTTATCCTGAATGTGATATTAAGTTACTCGGGATTGATCTGAATAAAAATCCCTCTTTTTATGAAGAAGAAATCAAACAGCGTTCAGATTTAACAGACCATTATAATGACAAAATTGCCAAAAAAGGAGGATGCCATGCCACTGTGGTTAAAACACCTCAAGGAACAGTTCTCGATAGATTTTCCTTAATTCAAAAAGAATTAGCACAACAAGGAACCAAATTACTTTGTTGTAATCCAGATAGTTTAGTGGTAACAAAAGGATTATGTGATTATGTTCCAATTATTGGCTAAATGGTAACTCAACGTATAAATGATAAAAAAGATCAAAATTGATTAAAAAACTTAACTTATTAAAGTGATGAAAGTTACCTTTTGCGCTCACGATTATCCCAATTTTGTTGGTGGTCCCTATGCTTGGTTACCTCGTCTTCTTCCCAGTCTAAGAGAGCGTGGAATTGAATCAAAAGTATTATTTTCAATTCGAGGGAATGCAGAGGAATGTCGAGCTGTTCAACTGGTTAAACAAGGGGGATTTAAACATTCCGTTTGTCAAATTCCCCATTACACAGACCAACACATTAGTTGGATCTTAGAACAATTAAAAGAAGATCCCCCAGATGTTTTTATTCCTAATCTGGTGATTCCTGCTTGTTACAGCAGTTATTGGCTTAAAAAAGCAGGAATTCCTACTGTTGGGATTATGCACTCTGATGATCCTTTCTACTATGGTATTTTAGATGAATTTGTCTTTGGTCAACCAGATTATCAATTTTCTGGTTTTGTCGCAGTTTCCCGTTTCATTGAACAAACTATCCACAGTAAAGGAAATACTACAACCCAAATAAAATGTATTCCCTACGGCGCACCGGTTCCCCCCATAACTGTACAAAAACCTTCAAATAAACTAAGAATACTTTATGTAGGTCGTTTAGTTGAAGAACAAAAGCAAATTTCCTTGTTAACTAAAGCTTTTTGTCGTGCGGTTCAAGAAGTGCCTAACACAGAAGCCATTATTTATGGAAGTGGGTCAAAACAGGGTGCCGTCGAGAAAATTCTTGCCCAACAAGCTCAAAACATCCCCGTTAAATTAGGTGGCAGACTCAACAGCGATCAAGTTCAGAAACACCTCTTAGAAAGCCATGTCATCGTTTTGTTATCAGACTATGAAGGCTTACCTATTGCCTTAATGGAAGCCATGGCCTGCGGGGTGGTTCCTGTATGTTTACGCATTCGTAGCGGTATCCCAGAACTGGTTGAAGACGGTGTGACGGGTTTGTTAGTAGGCGATCGCTCAGATAGTTTTGTTGCTGCCATTCGACGGTTACAGGAAGAGACTGGACTTTGGGAAAAACTGTCCCAAGGCGCACGGGCAAAAATTGAAATGGACTATTCTGATACTGTCGCAGCCGATCAATGGGCAGACTTTCTCAAAGAGTTACATCAATCTGCTGGTTCCAAACAGTCGCTCCAGCATCCTTTATTTTTCTCCTTACCCCCCGTTCATCCTGCTTTAGCTGTAGAAGATAAACGTCGTCCTCCCCTACTGAATCGTGTATTTCACAAAGTCCGTTACTTAACCAAACAACTTAAGGAAAGTTTACGATAACAATATTAGTATATAGTCATAGTTTAATCCTTGGATAAAAACATGAAAAACACTATTATTAGGCTATCCACTCAAATTAAACAAAAAATTAAAAAACAAGTAATTTTGGCGTTGAGCAAAAAAAATAGTAATCAAAATCTCTATCATTGTTGTATTCAAAAAACAGGTAGTCAATGGCTAAAATCCATTTTTTCTGATTCCCTCTTTTTGAAATATACGGGTTTAGAGTGTTATGATCCTGCTAACAATTATCTGAATCCAAAACTTGCCGAGGAAGTTGAAACTATCAATTTCTCCCCTCGCCAAATTATAAGTCCTTTATATATTAACTATGAAAAATTCTTAGCATTGAAAAAACCAGAAAATTACAAAGCCATTTTTGTTATGCGCGATTATAGAGATGTTGTGACATCTGATTATTTTTCTTATAGATATTCCCATTCAGTAACAAAATGGAAATTTATGCAAGAAAGGAGAGAGCAATTGAATCAAATGAGTATAGATGATGGATTAATGCTATTAATCAACGATGTTAAAACCCATAAAGCTAATCAGATTGAATGTTTGCGATCTTGGTTGAAAGCAAAAACAGATTCAAGGGTGCTAATTTGTAAATTTGAAGACATGATAGGAAGTGACAGTTTAGAGACGTTTAAAAAGATTTTCTTTCACTTTGATATTGATATACCTGAATCTGTCTTAAAAAATCTCCTTCAGAAACACAGTTTTAAGGCAAAAGCAGGAGGACGAAAACAGGGACAAGGAAACCAGAAATCTCATTATCGTAAAGGAATAAGTGGGGATTGGAAAAACTATTTTAAAGAAGAACATATTATCCGATTCAAGGAAATAACAGGAGAATTATTGATTGAATTAGGATATGAAAAAAATAGTAATTGGTAGATATTAATTACCTCATCAACAGATTATTCGTTTATGAAATTTTTAAAATACATATTAAAAAATTATGCTAGTTAATCAAAAGAAAATCTTAGTAACAGGAGGAGCCGGATATATTGGTTCCCATGCCGCTTTAGCTCTCAAAAAAGCAGGTTACAATGTGATTATTCTCGATAATTTAATTTATGGTCATCGAGATTTAGTTGAAACGGTGTTAAAAGTAGAGTTGATAGTAGGTGATATTGGCGATCGCTCCTTACTTGATGATCTGTTTAAACAGCATAATATTGATGCAGTGATGCACTTTGCGGCCTTTGCTTACGTAGGAGAATCTATCAAAGAACCCCAAAAATATTACCGTAATAATGTTGCTAATACCCTCACTTTATTAGAAGCCATGAAAGCAGCTTCTATTAATAAATTAGTCTTTTCTTCTACTTGTGCAACCTATGGAGTCGCTCACTTTTCTCCTATTACCGAAGAACATCCCCAACAACCGATTAATCCCTATGGTTCCAGTAAATTAATGGTAGAACAAATTTTACGAGATTTTTCTCAAGCTTATGATTTAAACTATGTTTGTTTTCGCTATTTTAACGCAGCAGGAGCGCATCCAGAAGGGCTATTAGGAGAAGATCACGATCCTGAACCCCATTTAATCCCTTTAGTGCTTTTAACTGCGTTAGGCATACGAAAATTTATTTCTATTTTTGGCACAGATTATCCGACTCGTGACGGTACTTGTATTCGTGATTATATTCATGTTCTCGATATTGCTCAAGCGCATCTTTTAGGATTGAAATATTTACAAGACGGGGGAAAATCTGATGTTTTTAATTTAGGAAATAGTAACGGATTTTCCATCCAAGAACTAATTGATACTGCTATTAAAGTGACTCAAAAAGACATTAACGTTAAAATAGGCGATCGCCGTCCAGGGGATCCCCCTATCTTGGTTGGAAGTGGGGAAAAAGCGACTAAAATCTTAGGTTGGAACCCTCAATATTCTAGTTTAGAAGCGATTCTTTCCCATGCTTGGCAATGGCATCAAAAAAGGCATAAATTAAGTAATAATTAATAATTTTTACAGTCTTCCCAACTCCCTGCTCCGAGGCGTGATACTATAATATCACTTCGCCGGTGGAATACCTTTTAAAGAAATCAACGCATCCATCACTAATTTAGCCACCGGGGCTGCTACTGTTGAGCCATAAGTATTCCCCCCTTTGGGTTCATCTACCACCACTAAAACCACGTATCTAGGAGATTCTACGGGTAAAATCGACACAAAACTGGTAATCTTAGCATTGGGTAAATAACCGCCCCTTGGCCCTGCTTTTTGCGCGGTTCCGGTTTTCCCTCCAATACGATACCCTTGCGTTTTTGCCGATTCTCCTGACCCCTTATCTACCACTGTTTCCATTAATTCCACCACCGTTTGACTCACGTCTGGGGCGATAATTTGTTTGCTAGGATAATTGGGTTGCCAGTGTAGGGTTCCTTCCACATCTACTAACCCTTTGACCAGATGAGGGGTAACTAATTTTCCCCCATTGGCTAACGCCCCATGTAACTGTACTAATTTCATGGGGGTTAAAGCAAACCCTTGACCAAAGGAAGCGGTAGCTACTTCAATGGATCGCTCTGTAAATACTTCTTGTGATTTTAACCGTCCCCGCACTTCTCCGGGTAAATCAATCCCTGTTTTTTGACCAATCTCTAATGCTTGTAAACGATTATAATAGTCTTCTTTTTTCAACCGTCGCATCATGTGAACCATCGCCACATTACTAGAGGTTTGCAGAATTTCCGCAATATTAATAGAACCATTCCCCATCTTAGAAGCATTTTTAATCGGCCAACCATCAACCTTGACTAACCCGGAATCATGGATCACTGTATTGGGTTGAATCACTCCTGCTTCAAGAGCTAAAGCGACATTGATAGGTTTAAAGGTAGAACCGGGTTCGTATAAGTCGCTAACAGTCCAATTTTTTAATAGCTCAATGTTAGATCTGTAAAAGGAGTTAGGGTCAAACGTGGGTTCAGATACCAAGGATAAGATAGAGCCATCTGTTGCATCCATGACGATAACGGCCCCCCGTTTAGCGTTAAATTTCTGGATTTGTCGTTGCAAAGCGGCCCGAACTGCTCGTTGTAGGCGCATATCCACGGTTAATTGAACTCGCCAATCATTGGACTGGAGTAAGTTTTGGGGTAATGAATTGGGGAGAATGGCACCAAGGGCGGTTCTTTGAACGTATAAACTTTGTAAATTTCGTTTTAAAAGCTTTTCTTGAGCTAATTCTACGCCGGCTTGTCCTTGTCGTTCGTGATCCACAAATCCCACCACATCAGCCATCATCTTTTCTTGGGGATAAAACCGAACATAGGTTTGATCAACTTCGACTCCATCCAACCCCAGTCTTTTAATTTGTTCGGCGATCCCTTCGTGTAAGTTTCGGGCAATGGGAATACCGGTTTTACGCTGTTGAAAGCGTTCGATTAGTTCTTGAGGGGTTTTATTTTCGAGAATACTGCTCAGTTTCTGCGCTACTTCTGTCTCAGTTCGTTTAAATTGAATGGGATGGACATATAAAATATATTCCAAGCGATCGGTGGCTAATATATTACCTTCACTGTCAGTAATTGATCTTCGTGGAACATAAGGCCGAATATTGACCGTTTGTTGTGAACGGGCTTTTTGTCTTAATTCTTCTGCTTGAACAATCTGTAATTGATAGGTTTTCCAAGCTAACCCCAGCATTCCACTCACCAAAACAACCCAAACCAATAAAAGGCGAAATTTAGGCAAGGGAGGGGATTTTGGTTTTCCTCTACCTCTTGAAGAAGTCGGCGATCGCTTAGCAATTCCATTTTTAGGAACGGGTTGTCTAGAAGAACGAGTGGGACGATTCTTAGAAGAAGATTGAGAACGCTTGGAACGCTGTTGAGATCGAGAGTTACCCATGGCCGGTTCAAGTGTGAGAAGTAGTTAAACGGTGAAACATCTAAAATCTTACTTACTAATAAGCAACGGGAGTTCCTGGAATAATGGGAATTGTTTGAGTTTCGGGGGTTTCTTCCTTCACCTCCATGACAGGAACCTCAGCAGGGGATAGAAAGATTGCTTTATGAGGACTTGGAGGCGTTAAACCGGATCCTGGTTGTTCTGCTTGTTCTGCCATTTTATGTTTTAAGGATTCATTGGTAGCAGCCAGTTGACGTTCGTTGCGTTGTAGGGTTTTCAGTTTAGAAAATTCTTGACTCCACAGAGTAGGCGCATAAACCGTCCAACCATAGACCCCTAACGTAATGGCGACTAAAACACAGGTAATGGTGGTTGAACTTTTTTGGACTAATAAGAGAAATTGTAAGGCTAAAGGCAGTCGTTTAGACTTGATGGGTAAAGTAGTAACCTTAGAAGACGACTGAGAAGGACTACGGGTAATAGTTTTTGGGGCGACAGACTGATAACGACGGGTTGGAGTCACTGTTTGACAACGACGACGGTAATGGGTGGGCGGTGGTGTGGGTAAATAATCGCGTGCAGCAGTCATAGTAATAATTTATGAGTCGTGCAAATGCTTTGATTGTAAATTGAAGGTAATGTAATGATTCTGGTGAGAATCTTAAAAACATGACTGGTGGGTTAGACGGCCAGAACTGTCACTATGTTGCATGGATTTAACAATTAGGGATTGAAAATCAAAAAAGTCATGAAATCAAGACAAATTAGCTGGAGAGATTTCAATAGAAAAAGGAACTAAAAAAGAGACGATAAATTTCATTGTTATCATTCAAACTGATGAGAACTACGAATTAAATTAGGTTTGAATTGCCCAAAAACTAAATGATAAAAGATAGATCTTTAGATCAAACTTCAGAAAAGAAACGATTAAAATTGTCTGATTAATATTAACTTGTTTCAGCTTTGAGTCAAAAATTTATTAAAAATAAAGCTTTACTTATCCAAAATGTATTGTAGTATTCAGATCAGAAGATAAATTTGCTCTAGGTGTGAAGAGGTATTAGGAAAGTCAAAATTATCTTGATCAAGATTTGAAGGAAAACCAATAAATATGATTGCAGCAGCACCCTCTTCCAACGGATATCACATTCATGGGACTAAGCCAGGAATGCCTCCCATTAGTGGTTGGGAAGCCGAGATCGCCTCAGTTGTACAGCACAATGACCCTATTTTTGCCCCCCATTCTAATATTAATCTCGCTAATGTAAAATCAGGGTTCGCCTGCGCCCTTCATATGCACCAACCCACCATCCCTGCTGGTCACAACGGTGGGTTAATTAGTAACCTCCAGCATATGTTTGACAATCAACATATTGGAGATAATCATAACGCTCCTACCTTTGCTTGGTGTTATAAGCGCATTGGGGAATTTATACCCGACTTAGTTCATAATGGGTGCAACCCTCGCATTATGTTGGACTATTCTGGTAATTTATTGTGGGATTTTCAACAAACTCCCCGACATGACATTCTTGAACCCCTCAAGCGCATTACTAATGATCCCCAATATCATCCTTATGTAGAATGGTTAGGCACCATGTGGAGTCACGCCGTTGCTCCTTCTACTCCCATTCCTGACCTAAAATTACAGATCCAAGCTTGGCAACATCAATTTGCTGCTTTGTTTGGTTACGATGCCCTCAGACGGGTTAAAGGGTTCTCTCCCCCAGAAATGCACTTACCTAACCATCCTGATACTCTCTATGAATATATCAAGGCATTGAAAGAATGTGGTTATCGTTGGTTATTGGTGCAAGAAGATTCCGTTGAACGATTAAATGGGGATGATTTCCACAAAAACGGCGATGATAAATACGTTCCTAACCGTTTAGTCGCTCGTAACTCCAAAGGGGAAACCATCAGTATTACGGCGTTAATCAAAACCCAAGGGTCTGACACTAAATTAGTTGCCCAAATGCAGCCCTATCATGAAGCAAAAGCCAGAGGCAAGCAAAAATTAGGTAACGTAGAGGTGCCTAGCTGTGTATCTCAGATCGCTGACGGAGAAAACGGCGGTGTGATGATGAACGAGTTTCCTGACGGTTTCAGAAATGCTTTCTATAGCATCAAGGATAATCATGAAGGTGTGGTTGGTTTCAATGGCACTGAATACATTGAACTCTTAGAACAGGCCGGTGTCACTGAAGAGGATTACCCCGTTTGTCAAGCAGTAGGACAACACAAAATCTGGAATAAAGTCGGTACAGATAATTTAACTCCTGAAGCAGTTGCTAAAGCCATTGAAGAGTTAGAAAAAACGGATGATCGCTTCCACATGGATGGTGCTTCCTGGACTAATGATCTCAGTTGGGTCAAAGGGTATGAAAACGTCTTAGAACCTATGAATCAACTCAGTGCTGGTTTTCATCGGAAATTCGATTCTCGTGTAGAACAAGATCCGAATGTGACTCGGACTCCTGAGTATCAAGAAGCTTTGCTTTACACGATGTTAGTTGAAACAAGCTGTTTCCGTTACTGGGGACAGGGAGCTTGGACAGACTACGCCCGTGAACTTTATAATCGCGGTGAGCATTTCGCTAAATAAGTCTTTGTTGGGTACATTTTAAGCGATCGCTTCTTGAGTTGAGGAGCGATCTTTTTTTAACCTCATACCAGTTCTCAGAAATAACTATAGCACTACGTGCTAGGGAATGGGGAATGGGGAATGGGCAATAGGCAATAGTCCACTGTACAAAGGTTTCAGCTTGTAGAAATGTCCTAACAGTAATGCGTAGTGCTATAGAGATATCTAGTTTGGGGTGTAGGGTGTAGGGTGTGGGGTGTGGGGAAAAATTAGAAGATAATCCGAATATTTTATATCTTTTATATTTAGCGGTGCAGCCGCACTCGCCCTTGGCGAGACCGCAATCAAATTAAACACACCTCAATACTGCTCGGTTAACAAATTTATCTGTTGAGGGAGGGATGGGGAAGAGAGGGAAGAGGGGGAAGGGTGGGAAGAGAAAACCATGTGTATTGCTTAATTCTCCCCACACCTCCCACACTCCCCACACTCTCTA
>JASJDW010000080.1 GCA_030064955.1 Crocosphaera sp. | reverse complement strand
GCCTTTTACTAGGCAATGCCCACCGTGCAATCAATTTTGTTTAGGCACTTATATCACTGTGTGTCAATGGTATTAAGATAATGAACAAGACTACTAATAATCCATCTTTACTCGCAAAGTTAAGTCAGCTATCAGATGATTTAGCTTATCTATCTCCTCATGAGTTTCTGTTGCAATTACCCGACAAGATTTGTGAATTATTAAAAGCTGATAGTTGTATTTTATGGATATTAAACGAACAAGAGCAAAAATTTCAAGTTGCTTATGCTTCTCAAGAAGTAGATGACGAATATAAAAGAATTGAACTTCCCTTAAATCACCCGACAATTCAGCGTAAATTTAACTTTAATAAGTCTACAGTCAAAAATAAAGTGTTTTATATTAAAGATCTTAAAGATATTAAACTTATATTAATATCCAAGGAAGAAATTAAAAAAAAATGTAATTCTATTGCAACAATTGCTTTAAGAACTGAGGAAAGATTGGTTGGCTTACTTGATTTATTAATTAAAGAAGAAAATAAACAATTTACTTTAACTAAAGCAACAAGAGAAGTATTTAAAATTCTGGGAACTTGTACTTTATCTGCTATCTATAAATCAGAATATGAAGATAGACAAAAATTACAAAAATTAATACATATTATGCTAACAATGACTCAAAAGTATACAGTTACTGATGTCTGGCAACTTTTAGAAGAAGGCTCTTCAGAATTAGTCGATTTTAAATATGTTTGGATTAGTAAACTAGACCATAAAACGGGTCAGCTAAAAACAGCTAATCAACAGTCTAATTTAGAACAAGAAAATCGCCAATCTTCTCTCAAAAATCAAAAAATTGGCATTACTGGTAAAGCAATCAAAGATGAAAAGCCCATTCTTGTTAATGATGTTAAAAATGCTTCTGATTTGCTACGAAATATTTATATTCAACATAACCCAGATACCCTTTCAGAATTAGATCTTCCTATTGTTATTAATGACATTCCTGTTAGAATTGGTCAGACAATTGAATTAGGGTCTAAATGTTTTGGAGTCATTAATTTAGAAAGTGATAAGACAAATGCTTTTTCAGAAAATGATAAAGAACGTCTTTGGTTATTAGCTCGTTTTGCTGCTATTCGCTTAGAGAGAATAGAATCTGAACGTAAAATTAAGGAACTCAGAAAAATTGAAAAAAAAATTTTTAATGCAGAAAACTATGAGAAGATTATTAAGATTATAATTAATACTATTACTGATGTTTTAAAGTTTACATGGGTTAATATTTCTTTGATTGATTCCGAACAAACAAGCATTAAAAGTGAATATGTCTCTGGGAATTTTATGTCACCAAAAACTCAGGAAGAATTTAAACAAGAAGTTTCTCATTCATTACAAGAGAATGATATTCAATCAGATATTATTAAAAATGGGAAAATAGAAGTAATTGATGCATGGGATGACCGACTTGATGGTCGAATTTATCATAAATATAAACATCGTTATTTAATTAGAGCTTTTCTTCCTATGATTGAACAATCAACTAATCTAGTAATAGGAACAATTGAAGTTGGTTATGAAAAAAGATATCGCAAATATATTTATGAGGAAGACATCCAAATTATCAAAAGTTTGATAGACTATTCTATTAATTTTTTGGAAAGACTAAAAACGGGAATGATTGATAAAAGTATGCACGAATTCAAGTCTCCTATTTTTGGGATAAGAAGTAATGTTGATTTCCTATTACGTCGTAAAATTAATGATCAAATTAACCTAATTGAAAAAAAAGATAAAGATTATATTGTCATCAAATTAAATGATATATTAGCTGATTCAGAAAGTTTAGCGAATCAAGTCGGAGAACTAGAATATTTACTAGGGATACCTAATTCTCGTAAATTAATATTTGAACAAACCAATGTTTTCAAAGATATTATTGTCAAAACCATTAATCAATTAAGTCTTACTCTTAGGAATTTTAAACTTTCTCCTAAAAATATAATATATGATTCAAAAGATGTTGATAGAATTCAAATTTTTACAGATAGAACAAAGTTAAACCAGGTTATTTCTAATCTTCTTATAAATGCAATTAAATACTCTAAAGATCGGCCTAAGTCTCTAAAAAAAGATCCGAATCAATTTAGAGTTTTTTTGGAAGTGGAAGAAAATCAAGAAGACTTCATTATTAAATTCCAAGATTGGGGAATCGGAATAAATGAAGAAGATCGTGATAAAATCTTTGAGCAGGGGTTTCGTAGTCGTCAAGCACAAGCAATGGATGTATTAGGATCAGGACTTGGCTTGTCGATTTCAAAAAACATTATGAAACAATTAGGAGGGGATTTAATATTAAAGTATAATCGTAATCCAACAGAGTTTCATCTTACCGTACCAAAACAACCACCTAAACAGGAATCAATTAATAATAAAGGAGATATAAAATGATTCTAATTGTAGATGATGAACCAGGAAGAATGGAAGTCTATATTGAGGAATTAGAGTTATCCAACTATGAAGTTGAATTAGCTGAAAATATTGATGAAGCTATAGAATACTTTGAGGAACGTCAAGAAGAAATAGAATTCTTAATTCTTGATATTATGATGCGAAGTGGAAAACTATCTAAAGAAAAGGGTACTAATGATGGATTAAGAACAGGCATTGTTTTTTATAATAAAATTAGAAAAAATAATAAGAGTTTACCAATTATTATTTTCAGTAATCTTGCTAAAATCGATGATCAAGAAGTAGAACAAGAAATTCAAAACAATCCTAAAAGTAAGTTTGTCCAAAAGATAGATACTGTTCCTTATCAACTTGTTAAGGAAGTAAAAGAAATGTTAAGTGAGGTTTAGGTTCAGATAAAATTAAAGATAAAATATTGTTGAATTACGGTTTATTTTAGATTGTGTTTAAATTATTGGGTGATTGATACAATTATGAGCAAAGGAACTCTAGCTTCTCCCCCTGAAGAACTCGACATAATAGCTAACGAGCAACGTGAAACATTAGAAAGAATTTATAAAAAAGTTATTGATGAACCAGAGCATCTCAATAAAAAAGATAAAATTGAAATAGAAAAGTGTGAAAAAGAATCTTTGAAAACCCTCAATAAAGTTGTTCGTGAAAAGTCTATTGAATTAGATGATTCCAAAATTTTGAGTCGGAAAATTAGATTTTACATTGAACAAATTCAAAGAATAGTCACGTTGTTTGCTCCCTCAGATGAATATGATTTTGAAAAGGCTTTAATGTGGATATATGAACATGGAGGAGAATACGAATTAAACATTTTACAAAAAATTAAAGAGGAACCTCGCTACGAGTCAAGTTTACTAGATGTTGCGATCAAAGAAATTTCAGCAAGATTGTATAAAAGATATCGAGTATTTTGCTCTGAAAATGATCTTGAGAAATTGCCACCCGAAGTGGAAGTCATTAAAATTTACTCATGTTTTGCTATCATTGCAACTACAGAAGAAACAATTAACCAAATCAAAGAAAGCTTTCCTGTTGAACCCTTGAATCCATCGTCCAAAAACCAAGTCCCAAACTCAGAGGAAACTATGCCAGATCAGAGAGATCAAGTTATTTACTTCAATATGCCTATTCTTGATGACTGGAAACGTCAAATCGAGGATCTAGGTACTACTATTTTACGTCCCATTGGTCGTAGAGAAATTGTCGTCTCCGTTCCTAACCAAGACATAGTTCAACAAATCAAGGATAATGTGGAAGGGGTGGAAGACATAAAACCTTACATTCCCAGAATTCGGGTTAATACTCAAAACTTACAAAACTTTTATCAAACCCCTGCCAACGCCACAGAAGAAGACCTCAAAAAAGCGATCGCCGAAGCGAGAATTAAAGCAGCGAGATCCCAATCAAACAATCGTCGCAAGAAAAATACCATACCAGGAATTTTAATTGCTGACTTTTTCACAGAAGATGATCGTAATCAAGGAGCGCAAGAATTAGAAAATAAAGGAATTCGTATTGCTAACTGTCCAGGGAAAACAACCTTAGTGATTGATGTTAGTAAAGATGCCAACGCCTTAGAATCCTTTCAAAATATTGCTCAATTAACAGGATTACAGTCCTTAGAAGAGGAAACAATTCCCCGACTATTTAACGAACAAGCACGCTATATTGTCGCTAAAAACGTGATTCCTTCTAATCCTCATCCTCAACTTAATGATTTAGATTTAACAGGGCAAGGGGAAAAGATTGCGATCGCCGATACAGGACTAGATACAGGAGATATAAAAACAGTACATCCCGACTTTAAAGAAAGGGTTCAGTTTCTGAAAAGTTATACCATTGTTCCGACTACCCTACTACAGGAGGAGTATATCTCAAATTTTGGTCATCAAGATCCCCCCATTGACCAACATTCGGGACATGGTACTCACGTAGCAGGTAGTGCATTGGGTGATGGAAACTTTGCAGAAGAATCAGGAATTTCTATTAAACCAGCAGGAATGGCAACTAAAGCCAAGTTAATTTTTCAGGCTCTTGAACAGATGCCCGAATGGAATCTTCAAGGAATCTTATGGCATATTAATACTTACGGAGAAATGCCCCCTAAATCTGGTTTATATGGTATTCCAACAGATTTAAAAGACCTCTTCCAAGAAGCTTATGATCAAGGGGCGCGAATTCACTCTAATTCTTGGGGACGTAGCAATTTTGGGCAATATGACCTACGTGCTTTTCAATTAGATCAATTTGTGTGGAAGCATAAAGATTTTTTGGTTGTGGTTGCTGCAGGAAATGATGGACAACAAAGTTCGTCAGGAACCGGCATTGATCTTGGAAGTGTAGGTTCCCCTGGCACGGCTAAAAATTGTTTGACGGTGGGTGCTTCAGAAAATCAACGGGATGCTCAATTTCCTGATACCTATGGTCAACGGTGGCCAGATAAATTTCCCTATGATCCGATTAAATCAGACAAAATGGCAGATTCTATTGATGATATTGCTGCTATCAGTAGTCGAGGTCCTTGCCAAGATGGTCGTCGTAAACCTGATCTTATGGCTCCAGGTACTTTTATTTTGTCAACTCGATCTTCTCAAATAGCAGAATATGATTTTGATGGAAGAATTTATCCCAATGCTCCTAAACACTATATGTATGATCACGGAACTTCGATGGCTACTCCCCTAGTAGCTGGATGTGCAGCATTAGTGCGACAATACTTGCGAGAAAAAGAAAATATAGCTAATCCTAGTGCAGCTTTAGTTAAAGGAATTTTAATTCACTCAGCGCAATATATTAACTATCGCTTTAAACACCCTCTTTCTAAACAATGGGCAGATAATGAGCAAGGGTGGGGTAGAGTTAATCTGTCCCAAGTTCTTAATCCTCCTTCTCCTACAAAAGTCCAGTTTATTGATGAAACTAAAGGACTAAATACTAATGAATTTCGTAAATATCAAATTAACATTATTGATACCAGTGTCATATTGAAAGTTACTTTGGTTTACAGTGATTATCCAGGAGAAGGATTATATAATAATCTCAATCTAATGTTATTTAGTCCTAGTGGAAAATATTACTTAGGCAATGATTTTGAGAAAACAGGCAACCTTGATACTACAAATAACGTTGAAGGTATTGTAGTAGAGTCCCCAGAAGTTGGAGAATGGAAAATTTCTGTCATTGGATCTGACGTTTCTGAAGGCCCTCAAGATTATGCCCTTGTTATTTCTGGTGGCATAGAAATTAATTAACTTAAATGTCGGTCAGAGGGTTAGATGTTAATACTTTGGGGAATGCGACTCGGAGATAAAACATTATAAAACGTTCCTCTGACCTCATTTCTATCATTAATTATGGTTTCAATATCTAAAAGGCGATTTTGAAAAGCCTTTAACGGTTGTTCTACCCGTTGATCTTTAAAATAACCCTCGCCATAATCACCCAGTCTTGTATAGTACACCGATCCCAAAGCATAAGTGGTATTCATTTGTGACTCAGCTTGGGGGATAGGGGGTAATAAGTTAAAATAGTCCTCCTTAGTTGCTTGAGGGGTGGTAGGGGCTGCCGTATATCCAGCCAAAGGCATATTGGGTACATAGGACATATCCGTCGCTTGAGGAAAATTAACCGCCGCGTGTTGCGCGCTACAAGTAAAAATAATTAGGGTGACTGCATCAATTAAGTAAGCTTTTGTCTTAATATCGAAGCCACCGGATGCCGTCTTTTCTCCAATCCCCGTCATGCGTCCCCCATCACTGGAAATTAAGGCTTTTATCCATCCTTGAAGTTCCTCATCCTTCTGTACATCGTCATCAGAGTGATAGTACACAGATAAATAATTATCCACCCATTGATGAATGCTATCCCAGATCAATAGTCCATCATCTCGATAAGGATAATCTGATAGGGAATTAAAATCATCTACACCCCGTAAGGTTAAAAACTTCGGTAACATTGAGTCATTAAACGTAAAAGGATACCCTTTAACCCCCGTTGCAGCTATGCGGATAGACTCCTGAATACTTCCCCCCAAAACAGCATCAACCGTTCCTTCCTCCTCAATTAAACTTAATCTTGCAGCCGTATTAATCAATAACGTTCCTTCAAAATGGGGACGGAGTAAAATACCCAAAGGATGATTAGAAGCTAGTTGTCGTTGGGTAGCGATGACAAAGGGTTCTATCCATAAATGGGTTCTTCCTAAGTGGGAAATAAGTTCATGATAGTTACCATCAGCAATTTGGACAATCGCTTTAGCCATTAACCAAGACCACTGTTGATCACGGGGTGTTCCTGTAGGGGGACGGGTAAAAATGGGATAATTGTCTCCTGGAGTTTGTCCACATTGAATGGCCACAGGAACCAACGAACCAGTGGCGTGAGTTCTAGAAGAAATGGCAAATAAAGCGATAGGTGCATAAATATACTTGCGATAAGCGGGGGGAAAATGACCGGCTTTGATAGTGTCCAATATTTCATAGTCAGCCATATATAGCCTTTTTTCTGCGATCGCCTGTTGGAGAGAATCGTCTGATCCCATAACGGACTGATAAGCTTCATCACTCAGGGGAAATTTTGCAGGCAGTTCTGGCCTCACTCGTTCGAGTACCAAGGGGTTTGGTCCGGCCACCCGTTGGGCTGCAAATAGACGATCTTGCTGAAAGTGATAACTAATACAGGGAAGATGGATAATTTCAAACAAATTATTATAAGATTCTAAATCCTTTGGAATGATTGGCTTAGTGACAACGGTTCTATCTTCGATACTGCTTTGATAATTAGAAACTTGACGACGTTGTAAAATCTTTCCAATTAACTTAACTAAACTATTAATGAACCACCAAAATAAGCGATTTTTGCGTCTTTTTTCTAAGAACTGACTCAGCCAATCAATAAATCTGACTATCCAAGTCATCACCCCATAGACCAGTAAGTTAAGACCTAAACCACCGGAAGCAAAATCTTCTATAGCACGGTTAGAGATAATGATAATAATAACTTTGATGACATCGAGAAACCATTGAGGTTCTTTAGGAAGTTCTTGGGGTAGGGGCAACTTCCCAATCATTGGGATACCATCTTGGTTAGGATAATAACCCCATTGGTATATTTTTCGCTCTTTTTCCAGAGAGTCCAATCTTTGTTGTGGGTTTGGGTCGTTTTGCGGTAGAGAGGGGTTCATGATAGCGGTTTTCAATTGGGTGTATCAAGATTTTAGTTAGTTGAGTGTGGGGAGTGTGGGAGGTGTGGGAAGTGTGGGGGGAATGTTTATTTTCTTGGTTAGTCTATTGATCTGAAAATAGCTATACTACTTAGCAGATTTCATTTGGATGTTTCACGCACTTGAAAATTGCTGTAATCGTTTTTAATTAGATCAGAAAACTATCCCAGTTGAGAACGACGCACTTTTCCCACAACACTGATGACATCGGTTAACATTTCTAAAGCTAAGTCTCTTCCAGGACAAATTCGGCCAGCATGGCGATCGCCTACGGAATGAAACCCCATATGATAAGGACAAAGATTCTCCCGTTGGGGTTGAAAGTCGTAGGTAGTTGGCCCCCAAAACTCCTCACTCAGCATTCCTAAGATCAAGGGGATCAAAATAGTAGTTCCTGGGGGAAAGGTTCGCGTTTTACCTGCTACTTCTACTGTAAATGGTTCTGTTGCCACTCGATGAGAACCACTAACAGGTGTGAATAAACGACCACATTCGAGTAAAAATAGTTTAATACTGCTAGTATCGTCGAGATCAAGCTTATCCCAATAGGTGGTAACCTCAATTTCACTGGTTTGATGACCTTGGTAACGGGGAAGACTTTGATGTCCCATCGCGGTTCGTCCCAGATGAAGAGGGCCTTGCAACGCTGCAATACTCATCAACGCCACCATTAATTTTGCCAGTTCCCGTCTTGTCATATTGTTATACTTGGGATTATTTTCTTGAAAATTTGCCAAGACAGGGGACTGTTCGTAAATTGTTGCTACTTCGTCGATCATTCCTGGTATTTCACGCCATCCCAAGAGATTAAACCATTCTAAAATGTGACTGGCAGCAAAATAATGTAAGGTTCCTCGTCTGGTGTAGTGAAACTTGGTCAGGGTGGCAATGGCAGCCTCATCTTCAGGATTAATGGCAAAGATAACATAATGGAGATATCTGATTAAAAACCCCATTAAACCCCGTTGATCGTTGGTGAAAAAGTCTTCTAAGCGATTTTCACCCATTAACTCCCTATAATCATTTCCCAAGGTTTCTAATAACTGTTGCCCTATTGGATCTTGTTGACGGGCTTTCATTTCATCGGTGAAAAAGTAATCTTCAACACACTGACGAAAAGCATCATGATCTTCTCCTCCTGCCGCTGTATCGGACAGAGAAATCAAAAACACATTGCGCCCTCCCACATCACCCTGTGGGCAATGACGAGCAGATAGGGGACTCATTCCCAGATACCAACTACGGGCTTGAGGCGTGGTAAGATTGGTTTCGATGGTTTTAAAGTCTGCTAAAACCACCTCTCCTGTACAACAAAAGGTTGACCCAAACTTCCGCCGTTTCATATCTAGGTAAACGGGGTAAGTAAACAACAAGTGAGCAAAAATTCCTTCTAGCAAACCAATTATTGGTAAGAGGGTTGAGCTAATAGGATGTTTAGGGTTCTCTATTGCCCAAGCCTGAAATTGGTTAAGAATTTTGTCTAATAGAGAGGGTTTTGTGGTTGAGTCCATTGTTTTGACTCCCATTTGTAAGCCTTATTCTAGCAAAGGAATTTGGAGAGGAAAGAAGGTCTTAACATTTATTTATAACCATTTTTTCAATGTCCACTAAATAAAGATAGTCTTGTTGAGTTACTATTTGATGTTTAAATATAGCGTTTCCCGAACTCATGAGATACACCTAAAATTCAACTCCTGACTCCTGACTCGGAGACTCCTGACTCCTAAAACTAGAAAACTTTGTACCTCACAAGTATGGGAATTGCTATAGTAAAGTTTTGCGAGTAAAAAGAAAGGCTGCATTCCCTTAAAGTTATAATAGAAATGGAAACTCAAGTTAGTTGATGAGTTTACTTCAATTTCTGAATGATTTAAGGAAGGATTATGGCCAAAGAAAAAGTTATTCAATTTTTAGGTGAGGCTGCTAAAAATCAAGACCTCAAAGATAAATTACAAAACGTCAAAAATCAAGATGAATTAACTTCATTAGCTAAAGAAGAGGGATTTGAATTTGACTCTGAACACGTTGATGAAGCTTTAGATGAATTAAAACGGAAACCTGGTTTTTTTGGTAAATTAGCAGAAGCGATCGCTGAAGCTTTTAGCCCTGATCATGATAATGTTCCTCCTTCTATTGGGGTTCAACCCTATAGTGGCGATCCTAATCCTAATTCATAATTAATTCTCTTGGAAACAGTTAACCCAGAACAGGCAAAAACCATTATTTTTTCTTAATTTTAAAGTGGTTTGTCTGTTCTTTTTCTTAGGAAGAATCGCCATAATTCTCCTATCCATAATACTAGGGACGTTCCTAAAATAATCCATAACCAATCTTTCCAAGAAAGGGGAACGGTTCTAAATATTTTACCTCCCCATTGAACAATACAAATTTGTCCTAAGAAAATGACGGTAGCAATGGCTAAAAATGCTTTATTTTTTCCTAACCCTTGCCAAACCCATTGTTGTAAACCAAAGGAACGAGTATTAAATAAGTTCCAAAATTGCAAGAAAACAAAAATAGCAAAAAAGATAGAAAGTTCGTAATTATTCACTGTTCCATCCATCTCTAAATAAGCTAAAAATACCATTAAAAATAGTAGAAAAAGTAAGCCTGTCCCTATAATAATTTTTAACATTTTAGGAGAAATAATAAAATCTTGAGGATGACGAGGCGGTTTATTCATCACCGTTTTATGAGGGGGTTCTGTAGCTAACGCTAAAGCTGCAAAGGTATCCATAATTAAATTGATCCATAACATTTGTGTCACAGTTAAAGGTAAAGAAATGCCGATAAATAACCCAAAAAAAGCGATTCCTAAAGCCACAATGTTGATGGTTAATTGAAAAATTAAAAAGCGTTGGATATTCTCATATAATGATCGTCCCCACATAACAGCCGTAACAATACTATGAAAAGAATCATCTAATAAAATGATATCACTGGCTTCTTTTGCAATGGCTGTTCCACTTCCCATTGATAAACCGACTTGGGCCTGTTTTAAAGCAGCAGCGTCATTGGTTCCATCTCCTGTCACGGCAACAACTTCACCATTTTCTTGTAATAGTTTAACTAATCTTAGTTTATCTAATGGGGTTGCTCTTGATAGGACTTTTAAGGTTTTTATCGCTTCTTTTGCTTCGGGATCATTAAGCTGATTAAATTCTTGACCTGTGAGATGATAGTAAGTAGTATTGTTTTCATTATTTGAGGGGTATAAGTTAATTTTTTTGGCAATTTCTTCGGCTGTTTTTTGACTGTCTCCTGTAACAATTTTTATCTCAATGCCTGAATTAAAACAACTTTTAATGGCTTCTTTTACATCTGGACGCAACGGATCAGTAATAGCAAAACATCCTAACCAAATTAATTGGTTATCTAAGGGATTAATTGTCTCTTCTTTTTCCTGAATTCCTAAATAATTATAAGCCATTCCTAACACTCTCATTCCTCTTTCTTGATATTTATGGAAGGTTTTTATCCATTGCTCTTGATTATCTAAATCTCTGATTCCTTCAGGTGTTAATTGTTGAGAACAGTGGGATAAAATAATTTCTGGTGCGCCTTTTAAATAGAGAATATTGCCTGAAATAACACTGGATTTACCTGCGGTAGCCATATATTTTGTTTCAGTCGAAAAAGGCAATTGATCCAATATTTGAAAATGGTGGCGATAAATAAGATAATCTACATTTTGACGGTCTAACCATAATAATAAAGCGGTTTCTGTAACATTACCAATCGGAGAACAAATCTCTTTAGATGTTCGTTCTAAGTTTGCGGTACTATTAACAGAAATCCCTTCATAAATTAAATTTTGATAAACTTCTTTTTGGTCGTTATCTGAACAATTTAAACAAGGAAAATGAGCAATTTCGACCTGCATTTTATTTTGAGTCAAAGTGCCTGTTTTATCAGAACAAATGACCGTAGCAGAGCCAATGGTTTCACAAGCGTGCATTCGTCTAACTAAATTATTCATAGCTGCCATTTTTCCCATACTATAAGCAAGGGATAAGGTGACACTCATGGCTAACCCTTCAGGGACAGCAACCACGATAATTGTAACAGCAACCATAAAATAATTTAAGATCAAAATTCCCACCGATGGAGATAATAAAATATCATTAAAATCATCTATCCATCCCTGGAAATAAAGATAAGAAATACCCCCTAAAAAAATGAATAATCCACTTCCTAAGCTAATCCCCCATGAATGAAGAAAATTATGACCAAAGAATGGAAAAGAATCGAAACCTAAATTAAGAGACTTTAATCCTTCTTCAATAATCGGAAACCAAACAGGAATTAAAGCAATCAAACTACTAATGAGAATTAAACCTAAACAATAAGTTTGAGGAAAACTAAGAATAATTTTATCACTTAAAAATCCTTGGAATAAAAGACCTAAAAAAGTCAATACCGCCATCAATAAACCAATAATACCGATTAATTGACTTAACCTTTCTAACTGAAAATTTAAAGGAGTTAATTGACCATTATCAAGAGAAATAACCACTTGAGCGAGTTGTCCAATTTCACTGCGATCGCCTACTGCTGTTACGCGAAAAATCCCATGACCTTGAGCCACAATCGTACTACGATAAACTTGAAAAGAAGGATAGGTTTTCTGAGAATAATCATTAGATTGCACAGGGGATTTGGGAAGCTTTTTAACCGCTTTAGATTCCCCCGTAATTTTAGCTTGATCCACCAATAAACTCACAGTTTCTAACAATTCTCCGTCAGCCGGAACCTCATCCCCTTGTTCAATATAAACCAAATCCCCTACTACTAAATCTTGACGAGAAATTTGAGTAAATTTATGGTCACGAATCACCTTAACAGGGGTTTGATCATAAACATTATTCAATAAATCAAACGCTTTATTGGCCCGATACTCATTAAAAAAAGCAAGGGTAGTGGCTAAAAAAATAGCCATTAAAATGCCCAAAGCTTCGGCGTATTCTTCTTCAATGATGCCAATAACTAAAGCAATAATCGCAGCAATAATTAAAATACGGATGATCGGGTCACTAAACTTATCTAAATAAAGCAACCACCAAGGGTTTTGTTGGGGAGGGGTTAAAATATTGCTACCATAATGATGACGACTTAACTGAACCTGCTCAGACGTTAAGCCACGATAAATCAAAGGGCGATCGCTTGTGTCGGTGGAAACCATTCCAGTCCTCTACTTGCTCTTTCTTTCATCATAACTAGCGGTTCAAACTAAGTCATAGAATTATTGACTTCGATTGACGCTAAGGGGGAACAGGGGCATGATAAAAGAAGAGTGAGGGTTAAACCGTAATTAAACGGTGGATTTCGCAGTAATTCGGAATCCTCTCACGCCAGACTAAGCTTAAGAAGAGCTACGCTTATAGGTCATGACTTAATGAGATTCGCTAGTCTCAAGCGTCCGCTTAGGAACATCGCCCATTAACAGGTGGAACACCGAACGCCACTAACAAGCCTATAAGCATTGTCGAAGCAAACATAACCTCCTATGGAGAGCAGCAGAAATGCAAAACTATGTTTTTCAAATAGACTCAAATAAACAACCTCTAGATATGGTTCACCCTGCTAGGGCAAGAAAGTTACAATCTCAACAGAAGGCTAAAACTTTTCGCACTTATCCTTACGTCCTCATAAACTCTAATTGCTTTGAAACGGCTAACACTAAAGAATACATACTAAAAATAGACCCAGGAGCAACTTGGACAGGTTTTGCTATTCAATGTGGTCAAGATATAGTTTTTAGGATGGAGTTAAAGCATCGAGGACAACTAATAAAAGAGTCCCTAACAAAAAGAGCAGGGTTTAGACGCAGTAGAAGAACCAGAAAACTACGTTACAGACCAAAAAGATTCAATCGCTCCAAACCTCAAGGTTGGTTAGCACCAAGTCTGAGACACCGTTTAGACACCACTGAGACTTGGATTAAAAGGTTTATGTCTTGGTGTCCTATTCAAACTATTGAGATTGAACTTGTAAGATTTGACCTACAAAAACTAGATAATCCTGAAATCTCTGGTCAGGAGTATCAACAAGGTACGTTATTTGGTTATGAGGTCAGAGAATATCTACTAGAGAAATGGGGTCGCCAATGTGTGTACTGTGGGGCAACCAACACACCATTGCAGATAGAACATATCAAAGCCAAAGCTAATGGTGGTAGCGATCGCATAGGCAATCTGACTTTAGCTTGTGAACACTGTAACATAGCTAAGGGAACACAAGATGTTAGAGACTTTCTTCAACATAAGCCCAATTTACTCAAAAAAATCCTCACCAATGCTCCTAAACCATTAGCGAGTGCCAGTGCAGTCAACTCCACAAGATTCGCCATCGTTAAAAGGGCCAAACAGCTATGCTCAGATGTTAAGTGTTGGAGTGGAGGCAGGACTAAGCATAACAGAGTCAACCTTGGTCTATTAAAATCTCACAGTATAGATGCTGCTTGTGTAGGAGAGTCGGCCGCTGAGATCAACTTACTAACAGAACAACCATTAATTGTTCTGTGTAAGGGACATGGCACTAGACAAGCAGTAAGATGTAACGCTTCTGGATTTCCTGCTTTAGACAAAAGTGGCCAACCAATTAAACCTAAAATCATTTACAGACACTGTTGTGCAGGTGACTTAGTTAAGTTCCGACTTGACAAAGATAGGAAGGCAGCTATTGCAGGAGTTTACACGGCTAGAGTAAAAACACCAACTAAAAACGGATTTGAGGTTAAATTAAATGGTTTAAGAGTCTCCCAAAATATAAAGTTCTTAGAGAGATTTATCCACCGTAATGATGGGTACGATTACTTATTTACTGTTTAGCTCTTCGACTCCGCTCAGTGTTAGCCCTGAGGGAAGTCAAGGTGTTAGGAGTTTGGCTACTATTTATTACCTTTTACTCCTATTTTTTGCTACTAAGTTATTAGACGTTAATAGCAATTGTTGGGCTGAATACAACAGTCTCAAACCAATAATACTCTTACTCTTAGTCACTGGTGTAGTTATTTATGCTTGTTTGTCCCCAATGTCACTCAGAAAACCCCAATAATAGTCAGGTCTGTCAACAATGTCAAACCTCATTGACCCATCGCCCTTGTCCTCACTGTGGTCATAATACCCTTTTTTCTCAGGCCTATTGCCCGAAATGTGGCACTTTTATTGGTCAACGTTGGCAGGTAATTCTAGCCCAACCGATTAGTAGTGATCAAACAAAGGATAATTTGACTTTTAATAGCAAATATCTCGATCTCGGACAACGATATCAAATCTGGCCTTCCCAAGAAGAAGAAGTCTTTGAGGTCATTGCTAAAACTGAAACTCATACCCTTTATCAAGGTCAAGTGGTTGACTGTCAACCTTTAGCCAAATCTACTCTACCCATATTAGTCAATCAAGCCTCAGACCTATTAAAAGACACTGAAGAAGACGACCCTACATTATTATGGCAACAAATGGGAATTCCTTCGGTTGCCTTTCCCTACCTCACCCTGAAAGACCTAACTCCCGTCGTTCCTGAAGTGTATGACGCTTGGATAGATAATGACACCGAAGTAATCTTATTGCCCGATCGCAACCATTGGCAAGCCATTCCTGATTTACTGATCAATCATTCCTTACTTACCCTACAGATTATTTATTGGCTTAATCAGATTGTTACCCTCTGGAAAAGCTTATCGGTCATCAACTGTTGTCAAAGCCTCCTCGTAGAAGATAACTTAAGACTTGATGAAGATCAAAGCTTTGGGTTAGTGAAATTATATCCTGATCTCCCCGATGATCCCCCCTCTTTAGAAAAATTAGGTCAATTATGGCAAACTTGGTTCAGCAAAGGTGGTTATCCTTCCTCCAGTAAACTGGCTACCCTTATTCAACAAGTGGCCGAAGGTAAGCTTAACCAGGTTGCTGAATTACGCTTACAACTGCAAGATTTAGCAGCAGAGCAACAGATCACTGATGACGAAGAAAAACCGATTAATAAGGATGATTCTACCTCATCTTTAGACTTTGTTGCCGAAGAATTACCAGAATTTCAGCCCGAACTGTTGAGTGGTGAGTTAGAAGAGGCCCCAACCGATACCGATATTGGCACTGATGCAACTGCTGTGTTGCCTATGGAATTAGTTACTTTAACGGCTTTGGGGTGTACTGATCGCGGAAGACAACGGCATCACAATGAAGATTATTTTGGCATGAATACCGAAGTCAAAACCCGACAAACCAATGAAGGGACAATGGTAGACGGCCGAGGAGTCTATATTGTTTGTGATGGAATGGGAGGTCATGCGGCCGGGGAAGTGGCCAGTCAAATGGCAGTGGAAACCTTAGAAACCTACTTTGCTCAACATTGGCAAACAGACTTTCCTGACGAAGAAACCATATTACAAGGGATTTTATTAGCCAATAAAAAGTTATACGATGTCAATCAAAGCAATGCCAGTTCTGGTAGCGGACGCATGGGAACCACTTTGGTATTAATGTTAGTCAATCAGACTAAGGTTGCAGTTGCTCATGTGGGAGATAGTCGGGTTTATTCTATTAGTCGCAAAAAAGGAGTTCAACAACTGACTGTGGATCACGAAGTAGGACAAAGGGCGATCCAAAATGGCGTTGATCCCAAACTAGCCTATGCTAGACCCGATGCCTATCAATTAACCCAAGCGTTAGGCCCCCATGATAATAACTACATACAACCGGATATTCGCTTTTTAGACCTGGTAGAAGATACGTTATTGCTCCTGTGTTCCGATGGTTTATGTGACAATGATTTAGTTGAAGATCACTGGGAAACCTATCTATTACCTTTAGTTAGTTCGAGTCAATCTTTAGATAAAGGAATGACAAAATTGATGGACTTTGCTAATAGCTATAACGGCCATGATAACATTACTGCCGTCTTAGTTCGTTTGAAAATTAGACCTAAAGTTAATTTTTAAGATTGGTAAGCTATGGAAAATTTAGAATTAAGAATTATGACTGAATTAACGAACAGAAATAGACCGATCATTTATTTAGCTGCAACGGGTCACGGTTTTGGCCACGCGGTACGCATTTCTACGGTAGCAGATGCTATTTTGAAATTGCGTCCTGATAGTTTATTAATTATGGTAACAACTGCCCCGCGATGGTTGTTAGAATCCTATATTGCAGGGGATTTTATTTATCGTCCGTTGGCGTTTGATGTGGGGGTGATTCAATCGGATAGTTTTAAAATGGATAAGGTTGCCACCCTCAACAAAATGCAGGAAATTTATGAGAAACATCAAGGGTTAATAGCATCAGAAATTAATTTTATTAAGACGAATCAAGTTGATTTAATTTTAGCTGATATTCCCCCGTTAATGGCACCCATTGCTAAGCTTGCAGGAGTACCTTGTTGGATGATGAGTAATTTTGGTTGGGATTTTATTTATGAAGCTTGGGGAAAAGATTGGCAGGAGATTGTTAACTGGATTAAAGACTGTTATCAACAATGCGATCGCCTGTTTCGTCTCCCGATGGCTGAACCCATGAATGCGTTTAATTCTATCACTGATGTGGGGTTAACAGGAGGAAAACCTCGTTATAATATCGATGATTTAAGAAATAAGTTTAACCTGACTGCTTCCCCAGAAAAAACAATTTTATTAACGTTTGGGGGTTTAGGATTACAACAAATTCCTTATGGTAATTTAGCCCAATTTTCTGACTGGCAATTTATTACGTTTGATCATCAAGCACTGGAATTAGATAATATCATTAAAATTACCGATTCTTTTTACCGTCCCGTTGATTTTATGCCTTTATGTGGTCGGGTTTTTTCTAAACCTGGGTTTAGCACTTTTGCTGAAACCATGCGCTTAGATATTCCCATTGTTTCTTTAGTGAGAAATGATTTTGCTGAAACTCCTTTTTTATTAGAAGGAATCAAAAACTATGCCGATCATCAAATTGTGGAAACTGACAGCTTTTTTCAAGGAAATTGGGACTTTTTAAAACAAGCTCCAAATCCTCCGATCATCGGTAAAATATTGCCTAAAGATGGTGCGGAAGTGATTGCTCAAGCTATATTAAGTACCTGGACAAAAATAAACGTTACTTGTTAAATTGAGCAGGGGAAGCTCCAGGAGGTAGAGGAAGCAGGGGGAGAGGAGGTTACGGCTTATTTACATTTCTTAAGATAGTTGATTTTATTTATGTCCGACTACTTAGATAGGGTTAATAAAAATTAAGAATGTAAAATGTAGAATTGTATTTAGATTATCTTTTAATTGTCATATCGAGGGAAGTAAGAATCTGATCAACGAACCATAACGAAGTCAGAAATCAGAAGTCAGAAGTTCCTCACTTCGTTCCGGCTCTAGCGAACAGAAGTTGTTTTTGTAACGAGGATTTATGCCTCGCTCCAAAAACGTTTCGCTTTAAAAAGCCAGGTTTTAGACCCTATTATCTCGATAA
>JASJDW010000375.1 GCA_030064955.1 Crocosphaera sp. | reverse complement strand
TCTGGCAGCAATATGATAGGCTAATAATTGTAAAGGAATAACGGCAATAATCGGGGATAAAAGTTCATCTACATGGGGAACAAATAACAAATCATCGAAGGTCGATCGCGCTTCATTATCATCAATAGGAGTCACACCAATTAACCGTGCATCCCTGGCTTTTGCTTCTTGTGCATTGGATAATACTTTATCATGAACATCCCCCGGCATAGCGATCGCAACAACAGGAACTTTCGCGTCTAATAAAGCAATAGGACCATGTTTCATCTCCCCTGCGGGATAACCTTCTGCATGAATATAACTGATTTCTTTTAATTTTAATGCCCCTTCTAAAGCGATAGGAAAATTTATACCTCTTCCTAAGAAAATAAAGTCTTGAGTATCAATAAATTCATGGGCTAATTCTTCAATTTGCTTTTCTTGTTGACTCAAAATTAATTCGATTTGATTGGGTAATTCTCGTAACCCTTTTACCAACTTTTCTAACTTATCTAAACTCAAATGTTTACGACGATAAGCTAATTCTAATGCCAAGCAATAAAACCCCATTAATTGTGCAATAAAACTCTTGGTCGCAGCAACACCAATTTCTATCCCTGCTTGGGTATTAATAATGCGATCTACCATGTGAGCAAGGGTACTTTCAGGACGGTTAGTAATGCCTAAAATTCGTGCATCGTAGGGAAATTCTAAACCCATTTTTCGCTGCTTTTCCATCTCTAATGCAGCCAAAGTATCGGCGGTTTCCCCTGACTGTGTAACCCCAATAGTTAACGTATTGCCTAACATGGGTGCAGGGGAATAACGAAACTCTGAAGCATACTGTACCATTGTGGGAATTCCTGCTAATTGTTCGAGCAAATATTTACCCACCATACTTGCATTCCAACTGGTTCCACAGGCAACAATTTGAATATAATCTACATTGTCACACAGTTCCCCGGCTAACCCTAAATTAATGGGGCTTTTTTCCTCTCCATTTTCTATACTCCAACTGGGATCTAAATAGGTTTCTAAACAACTTCTTACTACGGAAGGTTGCTCATAGATTTCTTTGAGCATAAAGTGACGAAACCCTTGTTTTTCAACAGTGGTAATGTTCCAGTCAAGGGTTCTAGGCAGCTTTCTCAGACGTTTTAGATCAAAATCGTAAACTTCTACGCCAAGGGCGGTTAAACGGGCAATTTCACCGTTTTCCAGGGACAAAACTGCATGGGTATGAGGTACTACCGCCGTCACATCGGACGCACAGAAAAATTCCCCTTGACCAAAACCAATAATCAAAGGAGCCTGATGTCGTGCAACAATGATTTCATCGGGGTAGTCTGCACAAATAACAGCGATCGCAAAAGATCCATTGAGACGATGAACCGCTTTTTGTATTGCTTCTAATAGACCATCGTAATCAAGGGTTTCAGGAAGATATTGAGCAATTAAATGGGGAATTACTTCGGTATCGGTTTCTGAAGCGAATTCGCACCCTTTTTCTATTAATTCTTCCCGTAAGTCTTGATGATTTTCAATAATGCCATTCTGTACAACGGCGACTCGTTGGCTATTATCCCGATGAGGATGAGCATTATGTTCTTCCGGTTTACCATGGGTTGCCCAACGGGTGTGACCAATACCCATTTGAGAAGGGTTAACTTCCCGTTCTAATTTTTCTCGTAGGTTGTATAGTTTCCCTTTTGCTCTAGTACAGTGTAAGTTACCTTCTAAAACGGTGGCAATACCGGCTGAGTCATAGCCTCTGTATTCTAATCGTTCTAAACCGTCGATTAATACCTCGGCTGCTGTTTTTGTGCCAATATACCCAACAATTCCACACATAATTCTTTATATATAGTGATGATTAGTTTATTAATTGTGAATGATAACGTCCAAAATAACTAAGATGGTTGGACTTATCAATCTTGTACCATAAGGTTATACACTCTGTAGACGTGGTTAACTCCTTTTCTGTTTCATTCAAGGACAATATGACTATTGTTGCTATACCTGTAACTTTACTCATAACTTTGCCACAAGTTGAATCATAATCTTGCCGTTACTTTAGCCATTAATCTAATTCTATCATTGAACTATTGCTAAATTTCTTGTATACTTTGAATCATAATTTTGCCGAGAGTAGATTTTTGAATAATAAACTTGCCACAAATAGTAAAGATAATACCTTCACTCTACTCCCCGAATAAGAGCAATAGTGCTTCGCTTGTTAGCGGTTAGGAGCGAAAACTAGAATTGACTCAGTATTAACCCTCTTTCATCACTCTGGGAGAGGTACAATGAAGAAAAAAGTCTGAAAGTCAGACAGAGACTATGGTTAAGCCTCGCCATCCTCAAATGACGGTAAAATGTGTTGATACTTACTGTGAACTCTATAGAGATTTGTTTGTAGAAGTAAGACCAGATGAAGCCTTTAAATATCTTCATCTGGGAATCATAAGTGACATAAAAAGGAAAACGTTGCCTGCGATCGCTAAGTCAGTTGGGTTAAAAAATGAGCAGGGATTATTACATTTTTTAACGGAATCGCCCTGGAAAGCAGAAGAATTAGAATAGTATCAGTAAATGCTTATGGTTATTGTCAAGGAATGACCTTTCCTTTAAAATTCAAAGTATTTAAACCTAAAGGAAGACTACAAGAAGGAGATAAATATAAAACTAAGCCAGAAATCGCCATAGAAATAATTAAAGAACTAAAGGAAGTAGGATTTAAAATCAAAAGAGTGTTAGCAGATAGTGCGGAATGCACTGCCGCTTTCCAGCTTGAATTCAATTCAAGCTGGGTCGGCAGTTTATATGGGGAAAGTCACAGTAACTTTATCAGCATAATTGAAAATTTGGGAATAGAATATGCAGTGGCGATACGCAGTAATCATGGAGTCTGGCTTCCAAGAGAAGCCAAAGTCAGAGCAAACCGATGGAGAAAATTTGAACATATAAGATGGGATGGAAAAAAAGAAGATCGATATATTAGAGAAATAATTTATGGAAAAAGAATGAAGATAAGGTATTGGGAAATTACTAGAGATAAAGAAAATATAACTCAAGAAGAAACTTGGTTTGTGATGACTATAATTCCTGAGATTAAATATAAAGAAGTTGGGGATATTTATAGAGTAAGAAGTTGGGTAGAATATGGATTTAAACAATCTAAAAGTGAACTAGGATGGGCAGATTTCCGAGTGACTCACTATGCTCAAATTCAGAAATGGTGGGAATTAGTTATGTCAGCTTACTTGATGATTTGTCTGCTGAGTGAATCTTTCAATTCCACACTGAATCCGATTCCAAAAACTTTTGAAAATCATGAGTTATGGGATAAAGGCAAAGGCTGGAAATCTCTCCTAAATAATATTCAGTTAATCTTGCAACCTTATTTTTACTTTAATTTTATTTTAAAGTGGTTGAAAGTATTTCCAATTCCTCAACTTTCTTTAGGCTTTCCAAGGCTTATTGCTAAAATAAATGATGTTGACTATCTACATTACTTAGTCTATCTTTGGGATGACTTTTGTTATTCTTCTGCCTAGAGTGATGAAAGAGGGATATGCTGAAGGTAAATATCCTTCTGAACATCGTGTTGCTAAGTTTTTAACTCATCCTAGCTTTCTTCGTTATCCTCAAGTTCGAGAAGTGTTCAAGCAAGCTAAACGGGATTTGGGTTTGGAATCATAAGCTTGCCACCTTTATCTTGAACCATAAGCTTACCAACACGGCAAAGTTATGGGTAAAGTCACAAACTGATATACTATACACATTCTTCAGAAATATGGACGTAACTGGACTCGAACCAGTGACCCCATCGATGTCAACGATGTACTCTAACCAACTGAGCTATACGTCCGCACAGACTCTCATAATAACACAGAATTTACATAAAAATCAACTAATATATCCAACTTACATAGATTTCATTAAGAGATGGGGGAGTTGAGGCATTTGGGGAGTGTAATAAAAAAACAACCCTTGATTGTTAATCATTATATGTACGAGAAACTGACACCACCCACCACTGGTTCTAAAATTACCTTTAAAGACGGTAAACCTATTGTTCCCAATGACCCTATTATACCCTTCATTCGTGGGGATGGAACAGGAATCGATATTTGGCCAGCAACCGAGAAAGTTATTGACGCTGCGGTAAAAACTGCTTACGGAGACAGCAAAAAAATTAACTGGTTTAAGGTTTATGCGGGGGATGAAGCTTGCGATAAGTATGGAACCTATCAATATTTACCTGAAGATACCTTAACCGCTATCAGAGAGTATGGTATCGCCATCAAAGGACCCCTCACAACCCCTGTAGGTGGCGGTATACGGTCTCTTAACGTGGCTTTGCGGCAAATTTTTGAATTATACGCTTGCGTGCGTCCCTGTCGCTATTATCCAGGAACTCCTTCCCCCCATAAGTCCCCTGAAAAGTTAGATGTTATCGTCTATCGGGAAAATACCGAGGATATTTATTTAGGAATTGAATGGAAAGAAGGGACAGAAATTGCTCAAAAATTAATCAATTATTTGAACAATGAACTCATAGCCGCAACCTCAGAACATGGTAAAAAACAGATTCGTTTAGACTCAGGAATTGGGGTTAAACCGATTAGTAAAACGGGATCTCAACGATTAGTTCGTCGTGCCATAGAACATTCTTTACGGTTAGCAAAAGCGAAACAAATGGTTACTTTAGTGCATAAAGGTAACATTATGAAATACACTGAAGGAGCTTTTAGAGATTGGGGATATGAGTTAGCAACCTCAGAATTTAGAGACGTTTGTGTAACGGAACGAGAATCATGGATTTTGAGCAATAAAGAAGAGAAAGCTGATATTTCCATCGAAGATAATGCTAGAAAAGTTGAACCTGGTTATGATGGCTTGACCCCTGACAAACAACAAGAAATTTGTGAGGAAGTTAAAGGCGTTTTAGAAGCAATTTGGGATAGTCATGGTGACGGTAAATGGAAAGATAAAATCATGGTAAATGATCGCATTGCTGATAGTATTTTCCAACAAATTCAAACCCGTCCCGATGAATATTCTATCCTAGCAACCATGAACTTAAATGGGGATTATTTATCTGATGCTGCTGCTGCTGTTGTAGGTGGTTTAGGAATGGGACCAGGGGCAAATATTGGGGATACCTGTGCTATTTTTGAAGCAACTCATGGCACTGCACCCAAACACGCAGGACTTGATAGAATTAACCCTGGATCGGTCATTCTTTCTGGGGTGATGATGTTAGAATATATGGGCTGGCAAGAGGCTGCAGACTTGATTAAAAAAGGCATTGGTAATGCGATCGCCAATCGTCAAGTGACCTATGATTTAGCCCGTTTAATGGAACCCAAAGTCGATCCCCCTTTGAAATGTTCTGAATTTGCTCAAGCAATTATTGATCATTTCAACGATTAATTTTCACTTGTTGTAGGGACAAATTAAACTTTGTTCCTACTACCATCAAACTAGAGAAATCAGGTTTCAGTTATGAGAAAATTAGTATGAAGATTTAACCGTGTTAAATCCCTACAAGGGGATATTTGTAGGGACATAATACCATTATGTCCTCATCGTTTCTTATTTCTCACATATCATTACTGATTGTTATATGTGTCAGTTTTTCCCTAACCCGCGTAGGACAAGTCTAGTTGTACAGTCTAGAAGACTGTGTTACCAATAGAGTTTATAATTAATTTAATTAAAAATACGAATTTTATCAAGAACTTATGATGTTAATTACTATCAGCGAAAATGAATTAATGTTAACCCCTGGTAATGAGGTTATTTTCCCTCATCAGACGTGGGAAGATTATCAAAGATTACTCGATTTACGTCAAGATAAAACCCTTCCAAAACTATATTTTAATAGCAAAACCCAACAAATTCGGCTTATGTCTCCTTTACCCAGTCATGGAAATCGTGTTAATACCCTCAGCGACTTAGTGAAAGTTCTCTTACGTCGTCAAGGAAAAGATTGGCAATGTTTTGAT
>JASJDW010000374.1 GCA_030064955.1 Crocosphaera sp. | reverse complement strand
GGGAACTGCTCCGTCTAGGTAGCCAAAATCTATCAATATCTGCTAATATATTAAAAAGTTTAGCAGATTATAGGAGTCGGTAATTGAATGCTAGATACAAACCAGGTGAATTTGCTAAAAAGATTAACCGAAGTATCGGAACCTTAAGAATTTGGGATAAAAACGGAAAATTACCGGCTAAAAGACTCCCATCTGGACATCGCTATTATACAGAGGAAGATTACTACAAAGCCCTAAGTATAGAGCAGCCAAAAGTTAAGAAAAAAACGGTTATCTATGCAAGAGTCTCATCTACCAAGCAAAAACCAGACTTAATCAGACAAAGAGAAGCATTAGAAGGGTTTTGTTTAGCCAGAGGCTATATTATTGATGACGTTATTGAAGAAATTGGAGGAGGATTAAATTATACTCGTCCTCAATTCTTACGACTAATGACAATGATTGAGAATAAGGAAATTGGGACTTTAGTAATTGCTTTTAAAGATAGATTATGCCGATTTGGATTTGAATATTTTGAAAACTTTTTAACAACACATGAAGGAAAGCTAATAGTCGCAAATGCACAAACTTTATCACCCCAACAAGAATTAGTAGAAGACTTAATGGCTGTGATTCATTCTTTTTCTTGTCGTCTTTATGGATTGAGAAAATATAAAAAAGAAATAAATAGAATCGTAAAAGAGACTGAAAAACAATCTGATGTGTTAGAATAGGGAAAGAGTTGACTTCTGATAGGAATGGCTAAAAAAAAGTCTCTAAAAGCTAAATTAACAAGGATAAGTCAGTCAAAACAAAAGACTGATAAACCTGTTGATCAAAGACTGATAGGAATTGAGAGTAAAATAGAATATCATCCATTTCTCGAAGATTGGGGTAATGAATATCAAAGTCTTTTACGTCGGGCTTTAAATGATAGACAAAAAGGAATATCCGAAACTGAAATAGAGAAAAGTTTCCAGAAAAAGTATAATATTCAGTGGGCATGGGCTGATAGTTTAGCTACAAATGCTAGTTCTGTATTTGACCAATTAACCACAGCTAAACAAAATCAAATCTCCCTTATTGAAACCGATTTAAAAGCAGGATTGGCCAAAGCAGCAGAAAAGTTAGAAACTCTAGAGAATTCCTATAAAAATCCTAGTCAGCCAACTCTAAGAAACTTTAATAAGAAATTATTAGGAGTTAAATCTAAGTTAGAAAGATTACAACGAAAACAGCAACAATTGCTCAGGTTGAAACAAGGAGAGAGATTACATATTTGTTGGGGGTCAAAGAAGTTATTTAAAGCTCAATATAATTTAGAAGAGAATGGGTATGCTAATCATGAAGAATGGTTAGAAGACTGGAGAAGAAAACGAGGGGGGAACTTTTATAGTGTAGGCAAAGGGTCAGTCAATGGGAATAATCCTGTGACTAAAATTCATCATAAAAAAGATGATATCTTTACTGTTACCATTACAGTTCCTCGTTGTTGTCAGGAGATTTATGGGAATAAAATCACTTTAGAATTTGAAATCACTAAACAACGTAAACATGATTTATTGTATGCCTTAGAATCTAATAAACCCGTTACGGTTCAAATTTTTAGAAGAGAACATAAAGATCATAAATGGTATATTCATTTATCCACGTATGTGCAAGCTGTTCCTTATATTTCTCACAAAAGAAATGGTTGTTTAGGCATTGACTTAAATGCTAAATCCCTTGACCTTGTTTATGTTAAAAGAGATGGGAATTTACATCAGGTTAATGGACAAAAAACCTTGTTTTCTTGGGATATTCCTACGGGAACGACGGGACAAGTTGAGGCATCCTTAAGGGACATTGTAGCTGAAATTGTTAGGATAGGTGAGAGTTATCAATGTCCCATTGCTTGTGAAGATTTAGACTTTAGTAAAAAGAAGGCTACTTTAAGACATTCTCCGAAAAAATATAATCGGATGCTTAGTGGTTTTATCTATGATAAATTTAGAGCTTTCCTAGTAGCTAGAGCCGAAAAATATGGCATTGAAGTAATTTTCAAGAATCCTTTTGCTACTTCAGTTATTGGAATGGTGAAATATATGGCTAAATATGGGTTAAATTCGGCCTTTGCTGCGGCCATAGTGATTGCCAGACGAGCATTAGGGTTCTCAGAAAGGATACCTCGTTCTTATTGGGCAATAATAGGAATTTGCACCTCTTCACCAGAGGATAAGGAGGTGCAATCATGGGGTCAATGGGGGAAAATTTGTAAGCTTCTTAGTAAGCTCAAAATCTCCCGACACCAAATGTTTGAATCAGTGAAAGTCCTAGAGGCATTGCATGATGCAGTTTCCCGAACTAAAAAGAGGAAATCTTCCCCTAGACAGGAAAGGAAAGTTAAATCTGCTTCAAAACCAGTAGTTTTTTCAAACAGTAAAATCCACGGGGAGTCACCGATGCCCCAAAACTGTTAGTCTGATAACACATTGTTAGATATTAATAGGTTTTTAGTAGGTGATAATACGGGCAATGCTGCTCCCCCGCAATCCTAACTAGGATCTTTGTGATCTACTGATACTTTCCCTCGCAAAAGAACAATTAGCTTACTTATGCAAAACTAGAGATTTTTGAGCAGTATCACATCAGCTAATAACTGCTGAAGTTGATTGGTTCTTGTTTGTGTATCTAATTCGGGTTCGTTCACTAAATATTCAAGGGACTTTTCTAATCGTAATAGTAGTCGATTCAATTCTTGAGGAGTATCTTGATAATTAGGCTTATTGTTTGGTTGATTTGTCTTTTCATCTCTTTTACCCTGAAGATCACTTAATGGCTGTGCTGTTCGCTGTAACGTTTCTATAACGCTATACATTTCCATCGGGTCAAAAACTCGCAACAAACTGGTTTGAGTAACAATCCCTAAACCTCTACCCCAATTCCAAGAAACGACTAAGCGTCGGACTCGTCTGTGCAGCATTTCTTGGTGAGCTATCCACAAGGAATCTTCTGGACTTAGCAAAAAGAGAGGGGTACTCATAACATCGAGAGCTTGTATTCTCGATAAATTTAGCTCTAGGGACTGGAATTGAACAATATCTCTTTCTGTTACTATTCCTACTGGTTTGATTCTCTCATCTGTGTCGGTTTCTGTTATCACTACACAACTCACTCGACCAGTGGCCATTAATTGAGCTAAATGCAGAATTGAGGCGGTTACAGGCGCGTCTACGACCTCCTTGCTCATCACATCTGACACTCTTCGGAATTTGAGTAAATTAGCGGGTTTTAATGCTTGACGAATCGTCTCAGGAGAAACCACTCCAATTAAGCGATCGCTATCATCCACAATGGGAAGATGACGAATGCGATAGCGACGAAACAAGAAAAGGGCTGCAAATATATCTTGAAAATGCACTTGCTTCAGGGTAATCACAGGCGTTGCCATCACCTCAGCGATTGGGACTTGCGCCAAGCTTGTTCGAGTCGCTGTGAGTCTGACAATATCCCGTTCTGTAAACATTCCCAGTAATTGCTGTTTGTCCATCACTAGAACACAACTCCCATCAGAGGAATGGTGAGTCATTTGGGTTAAAGAATCTTCTTCTTGTAATAAACAACGTTTCCCCCTTGCTTGACTCATTAAAGCGATCGCTTCAACTACTAAGGTGTCAGGGGAAACAATCAGGGGATGGTAATCAATCACTCCTTCTAAAGCAGGAAGGCTAATCAATGGTTGGTTAGGGTTCATCAAATGATAAAAAATTTTTCCCTCAGAGGAATGTTACACAAAAATTACTTATAAGTCCTATAAAATCTTAACATTATCCCCCTTAAGGTGTATCATAGAGAGGTGTTACACAAAAAACCTTAAAACTAAGCAATGACAAAGCTTTTAGCTGCAATAGGTTCTAGCTTCAATTAACCCCCTGGTTAACTTTGACTTTGATCCTAATCCATTCTTAAAAGTCACTTGATGCTCACCCCTGAGATCCTTGAAGTTTTGCCATAAAGTCGGTCAAGAACTCGTTTAACAGAAATTCTTTTCCACTGCTGCCCACGCTTAGTAGTGTATCCCTGTTGATTGAGCCAATCAGCAATTTGCTGTAAGGATTTACCGGACTTATGATGGCGACGAATCAGATCAATTACCTGTTGTTCAATGGGATTATCAATTAATTCCCCATTAACAGATTGTTGTCCAAACGCCGGAGAACCGTAACCAGCATAGCCGCCTTGAGCCGCTTTAGCTTGCCTCCCTTTTTCTAATCTTTCCCAAGTGGAATGTTCTGTCCAATTTTGTGCCGTCATAATGACATTGTTTGTTATGACTTCATTCTATAGTTTAGCAAAATTTTCAACTTCATCATGCGATTAATCTTTTTAGGTCCTCCTGGTGCGGGTAAAGGAACCCAAGCCAAAGTTTTAGCCAATCAATGGCAAGTTCCCCATATTTCTACTGGAGATATTTTGCGCGAAGCGATTCAGGGAAAAACATCTTTAGGGATTCAAGCTGCAACCTATGTAGAAGCTGGAGAGTTAGTTCCTGATCTTTTAATTATGGCGATTATGCGGGAACGATTTGGCAGAGAAGATGTAGAAAAGGGTTGGATTTTGGATGGGTTTCCCCGAACTTTAGCCCAAGCTAATGCTCTCGATCAGCTTCTACAAATTATGAGACAACCCTATGGGAAAGTCGTCTATTTTGACGTTTCCTCAGATGTTTTAGTTAAGAGACTGTTACAACGAGGACGAGTGGATGATACACAAGAAACCATTGGTCGTCGTTTGGAAATTTATCAAGAGCAAACAACCCCTTTGATTGATTTTTATCAGCGACGACATTGTTTAAAAACTATCGATGGAAATTTACCAATTTCTCAAATTAATCAGAAATTAGAAGCTTTATTTTCTGCGTTAGTTTAAACCTTTAAACTGCTCTAATTTCACTGATTAATTGCTGACTCATTATTCACTTAATTTAAGGAAAAAATATGGCCACTTACCAAGTTAGACTAATTAACAAAGCGGAAGGAATCGATCAAACCATTGAAGTCGCTGAGGATCAATACATTTTTGATGTAGCAGAAGAAAATGACATCGAAATTCCTATTTCTTGTCGTTCTGGATCTTGTTCGAGTTGCGTTGGCAAAATCGTCGAAGGAGAAGTGGATCAATCGGAGCAATCTTTCTTAGATGACGCTCAACTTGAAGCCGGTTTTGTTCTTACTTGTATCGCTTACCCTGCCTCAAATTGTACAATTTTAACTCATCAAGAAGACGAATTATACTAAGGCAAAATTTATCACAATTTAGTTACTCTAACCTAAGAAGAAATAGTCATGACAAAAGCACAATTTATCCAAGATAATGAAATTAACGAACTATTAGCTGATTGTCTTCCCGTTGTGGTTGATTACACAGCTACTTGGTGTGGTCCTTGTCGCGTAATTAGTCCTTTCATCGATCAATTAGCACAAGAATTTGAAGGTCGTGCCAAAGTTTTCAAGATGGATCTTGATCAAAACAAAGACAATGCCAAAAAATATGGCATTCGCAGTATTCCGGCTGTTCTCATTTTTAAAGGTGGCGAAGTTGTCGAACATCTAGTGGGCAAAGCAAATTATGAAACTTTTAAAGAAGCTCTCGAAAAGCATCTTTAATTTTTCAGATTGCTTGATTGTCAAAACTGCTCTGCTGTTAACAACACCAATTTAACTTCCCTAATCATTCACTCAAAACAGCAATTAAAAATCATGAAAGCTCAAGACATCATGACCCCAACTGTGGTAACAATTCGTGGTTCAGCTACGGTAGCTGAAGCGGTTAAACTGATGAAAGAGAAGGGTTTGCGTGCTTTAATTGTGGAACCTCGTCTTGACATCCTCACCGCCGTAAAACGGGCGGTGATTCCCAGACCTCACGATCTAGGTTTCTGCTTCAATGCAACTGCCTCTACCCACAAAGAGTTTTATGGCCTTACGTTCGC
>JASJDW010000084.1 GCA_030064955.1 Crocosphaera sp. | reverse complement strand
ATCAGTTATCAGCTATATTCTTATAACACTGTTCGCGCTTAGCCGAAACTTCGCTCTTCTTTACTGCTGAAAGCTGAAGGCTGAATGCTTACATTGTTGAGTTTTTATGTACTGGTGCAATATCTCAGTAGACAGGGGAAAATTCATAACTATATTGGTTGAAATAGAGCAAACTCGACTTTTTGATCTTTGAGGAATCATCACTGGAGACTCAAGAGGATCATGACTCCTCGTTTCTAGTTTAGATAGAGTAGAGAAATGGGGTCTAATATGTCGAGGATATTGGTATTTCCATTTTTGTCCATGATGTCTTTGGGTGACGGTTTCATAACCTAAGTCCAAGGCATTAGATTGATAATCCTCTATAAAACGACGCTCTGAAAATTTCATATCTACTCTTCCCAAAAAAATTAAGTCAAATTGCCATCAAAATACTGAAAGTAAAAAAATTAATTTTGTGCGTAATGGATACCCCGATAGGTCATCCCCTTGAGTCCATGACCATGACGAGATTTAGCATAAGGATGACTTTTCCAATGGATACCCCGATAAGTTCCTTCAACCTCTGTATTGGCGGTTTCTAAGGTTATAGGGTCATAATTATAGCTGATTCCACGAAATAACAGTTTCATAATTGATTTTCCTCCGACGAACTCCTCCCCATCTTTCCTTAATAGGATGAGAAAGTTGAGGATTTTATAAATCTTTTCTGTATCTATTGTTACATTTTTTTCTAATAAATGTCAGGACTTCATAAAAATTTAACTGATGAGTACCCTGTTTTTCCGCGAGTTAATGGTTGATACTAGAAGTGGTCAGCTATCTTGAACTCAAGCTGAGATCAAGTTTCTATGGTTGCGATCGCAAGCGAACTTCTCGTTATCCTTCTGTTAATTTTATTTAATGCTATTTTCGCCCTGTCTGAGATAGCGTTAGTTTCTTCTCGGAAAATTCGTTTAGAACAAATGAGTCTCCAAGGCGATCGACGAGCAAAAATTGCTCTAGAATTAGCCAATGACCCCAACCAAATTTTATCTACGGTACAAATTGGCATTACCCTTATTGGCATTTTAGCAGGGGTGTATGGGGGGGCAAACCTATCGGCGCATCTAACGGTGGTTTTACAGCGTGTTCCTGGTTTAATGGTTCACAGCGAAGCCATTGCCATTACCCTGGTTGTCCTGAGTTTAACTTATCTTTCTTTGGTCATTGGGGAATTGGTTCCTAAGCGTTTAGCGTTGAGTGATCCCGAGGGAATTGCTACATTGATGGCTGTCCCTTTGTTATGTTTGTCCCGTTTGGTTTCTCCCATTGTTAATTTATTAGGGGTTTCTACGGATTTTATTTTATCTTTTTTGGGCATTGCCACTACCATTACTGAACCTCCCGTAACCCAAGAAGAAATTAAAGTCATGTTGAAACAAGGAAAAGACGCGGGAATGTTTGAAGAAGTGGAACATGACATGGTAGAGAGGGTTTTACAGTTAGGCGATCGCAAAGTTAGTACCTTAATGACCACTCGGCCTGAGATTGTTTGGTTAAATTTAGAAGATTCTGCTGATATTAATCGTCAGAAAATTGTACATAGTACCCATACTCGTTTTCCTGTGTGTCAAGGGAGTTTAGAGGAAGTTTTAGGCATTGTTCAAGTGACCAATTTATTGTCTCATTGTTTATCTTGTCAACAGTTTGATTTAACCGCATCCCTACGACAACCGTTATTGGTTCCTGATAGTACCTTGGGATTAAAAGTCTTACAATTATTCCAACAAACCGGAAATCATATTGCTTTAGTGGTGGATGAATACGGAATCATTCAAGGATTAGTAACCATTAATGATATTTTAAAGGCTATTGTTGGGGATCTTCCCCGCATTGATCAAACGGTTATCCCTTCTATTGTCCGTCGGGATGATGGATCTTGGTTAATGGATGGAACGGTCGCAGTGGATGAATTAAAAAAAATATTTAGACTGAAGATGATTCCTGGAGAAAAACAGGGTAATTTCCATACTTTGGGGGGGTTTGTTATTACTTATTTAGGCAAAATTCCTAAAACAGCGGATAGTTTCAATTGGAAAGGCTTAAAATTTGAAGTGATGGATATGGATGGAAATCGTGTGGATAAGGTTTTAGTTATGCCTATTAGTCAACCTTTATTAAATCAAACAACTAATGATATTTATTAGTTTTCTTTTATTAGACATCTCTATAATTCAAGTATAATTCGCCTTTTTTATTGCTTTGGAGATGTCTAATCAAGCTAAATTCCCAGGAGTTTACGTACTCGGTCTCGAACCTCTAAACGTCTTTCGCTTGGTATTGCAAAGTAATTCGTTGTTCGCCTTGGATAAATGTGACTTTCAATAAATCCTTCTTGACTAAGACCGCTATCATTATGTGCAACGCGATTAGGGATATGTATTCCATAGTTTAGTTCAGTCAGAAATTCCCAAAGTGCTTCTTTTGTAAAACCTAAACTATCTATATTTCCAGGGCCGCTTTCAAACATGATTATTGGACGGGTTGTTTTTATAATGTTCTTACTACCACGAAGAACCCCAAGTTCCGCACCTTCAACATCGATTTTTATTACATCAACATCATTTGACAAAACTAATTCATCTAGTTTTTTTATCGGAACTTGGATTTCTTTGATCGATTTTGAAATAGTCGAATTAGTCGACTTTATGAGTGAACTATAACCTGACTGCTTGGTATTGATAAAAAAAGATGTTTCACCTTCTTGATCACTTACTGCACACCCATGAATTTTGACAAATGGAAACTTTTTCCTTAGTTTTTCTGCTTTTTCTGGTATTGCTTCAATTGCAACTATGTTTATTGAAGAATCATGATACGCTACAGAAGAGATAATTGATCCAATATGTGCTCCAACATCAATAAATGTCTTGTTAGATTGGCAAATCTCAGTTACGAGCAGCGTGGCGAGATTATCATTTGCAAGCATTCCTAGCTGTTCAGGTGAACTGTAAGCCACTTGCCATAAATTTATTGCAGAACGGGTTGACATGAATATTCTGCCGATTAAACTTCCTAGTATGAACTGCTTAAAATTATTAATCATTAGTTATTTCGGATAGTTTAGGAAATTCTAAGTTACGAAGGCTACTTTGGTCAAACTCGGGTTCCTTAAAGTTCATGAGTCATCAAAATTTTAAGCATTTTTTCTCCTAATAATTCGGGTTGTTCTATCATAGATAAATGACCGCAATTAGGAATATCAATAACGTTGTTTCCTTGATAGTTGAAAAGTTCATGAAAACTCGCTAAATAACGAACATACTGAGGTTCCATCACCGTATCTTTGTCCCCCGAAAAAAAATAAACGGGTTGAGCAAGACGAGAAACAATTTGAGGTAACAAATGAACTTCGCTTTCTGTGGTAGAATCCAATAACGATCCTAAAGCAGCTTCTGAGTCCGCTCGCATTAAATCCATAACTCGTTGTTTACCCCATTGTCGCTCAATAGGATCAGCAACCATCATTCTTGAAAAAAGAATATCGATCAAGGGAACATTACATAACCATTGAGGACGATATTTAACCAATTGTTGGCCAGCAAAGCGAAACCGTTCAAATTCCTCTTTTAAATAGATACCCCCTCCAGCATTTAAACAGACAACTCCTTGTATTTTTTCAGGACAAAGATCGGCCCCCCATAAGGCAATACTTCCTCCCAAAGAATGACCAATTAACCAAGCTCGTGTAATGTTTAATTTTTTTATTAAAATAATTAAATCTTTAGCATAAGCTTCTAAAGTATACGGAGATGAACTTTGATATTGTTTGGATAAGGAATTGGTTAAAGGTTGAGACTCTCCAAAGCCTCTGAGATCATAGGTAAGACAGGTATAATCAGAAGATAAGAGATTAATTAAAGGAAGCCAATATTGACGGCTCAACAACCAGCCATGAATAAAAATTAAAACGGGGTTTGAGGGTTTAGAGGATGGAGAGGTTAATTCGTAAGTATGAGGAACTCCCAATATATCGATGGTTGGCATAGATTATCTTACCCTATAAAAAAAGTCATAATGACGTTTTTAGTTAAAACTACTTTAATAATAATGGCCTTGTCTTGTTCTATTATAAATTAAAAGGGACTCTCATAGTCAATTTTCTTTTACGAGGACTTATGAAAAAAATTCTAATTTTATTAATTCAAGGCTATCGTAAGTTTATTTCTCCTTTATTTCCTCCTAGTTGTCGTTTTCAACCAACTTGTTCTCAATATACTTTAGAAGCCATTGAAAAATTTGGGGCTTTACAAGGTAGCTGGTTGGGTTTAAAAAGAATTTTACGCTGTCATCCTTTTCATCCTGGTGGTTATGATCCCGTTCCTCCTGTTATCAAAAAGTAAACAGATGTATTAATCAGTTACCGAGTAATTAAAGTGTAGGGTTTCTAGAAATTTTTAGATTAATAAATGAGAGAATTAAGATAATTAAAAATAGAATTAATCCAATGGTACAAGCATAATTAATATCTAAATCTTCAAATGCTCTTTCATAAACATAATAAACAATGGTTTTAGAACGATTTAAAGGACCTCCTTGTGTCATAATATAAACTTCTTCAAACACCTTGGTTGCAGCAATAGAAGAAATAACAGCAACTAACAGTAAATAGGGACGCATTAAGGGAATGGTAATGTCCCAATGTTTACGCCAACCATCGGAACCATCAATGGCTGCTGCTTCGTATAATTCTGCTGGAATAGCCTGTAATCCGGCTAAATAAATAACCATATAATAACCTAATCCTTTCCAAATTGTTACTAACATCACACTCCATATTGCTAATTCAGGACTGGTTAACCAAGGAATTCCATCCCTTAACCCTAATTGTTGTAAGATTTGGTTAAATAAACCATTAGAACTATACAACGCTTTCCAAGCAATTCCAGCTACCACCATAGAAATAACAACGGGGACATAAAAGGCTAAGCGAAACCAACTAATTCCTTTGAGTTTATTGTTAACTAAGATGGCTAATAGTAAGGGTAAAATAACCAATAAAGGAACCACTCCTATTAGGTATAAAATGGTGTTAGTTAAAGTTAGCCAAAATACGGAATCTTGTAGCAATCTTTTGAAATTCTCTAACCCTACCCATTCCGGCGGTTGGGTAATATCATAATTGTACTGAGTAAAGCTTAAAGAAAAGGCTTGAATCGCAGGAATAAAAACAGTTATCAGTAATAATAATAAGGCAGGAAATAAAAACAAATAGGGTGCCAAATTTAAAGGCTGTTTAGCCCTATTTTTATCTTTATCAGAAATGATCATAATTGTTTTGAATAAAAAGTGTCTGGACTAGCATTTATTATCTTATATTGATTAATAAGTCAAGAAATTTGCTCCCAACTATTAGTAAAACTTATAAAAAACTAGAATAAGAAACAAAATAAAAATGTTTGTCTGTCTTTACATAACGCAATGTATGAGAATTATTAGCAATAAGCAACGAGTTTACTGGGTTGTGGTATGATGGACAAGAATGACACTCTGTAGTTAGTGTGTCTAATTTTAGAAAATAAGGAAATATTCCCAATTTTACGTGACACTCAGATGAAATAAATCAAAAAAAAACGACTCTCAACAGAAAAATAGAAAAAAATTTGAGCATCTGTACTAACCTAAAGTAAACGAATGTAAAGCTGCTCTTGACAAAAAATTTTAAATGTGATTTGTAGCTATAGCTAAGTGATATCCTCCAAGGATTTTTCGAGGTTAAGTTAAAATCAAAGATAACGACAAAAAAGATAGAGACTCCATGATTCCAACCGTTATTGAAACTTCTGGCCGTGGTGAACGCGCCTTTGATATCTACTCTCGTCTCTTAAGAGAACGTATTGTCTTTCTGGGACAAGAGGTAAGAGATGAAAATTCTAATTTAATCGTTGCCCAGTTGTTATTCCTCGAAGCAGAAGACCCTGATAAAGACATTTACCTCTATATTAACTCTCCTGGGGGTTCTGTGTCGGCTGGATTAGGGATTTTTGATACTATGAATCAAATCCGTCCCGATGTCTGCACCATTTGTATTGGTTTAGCAGCAAGTATGGGAGCCTTTCTCCTCAGTGCCGGTGCAAAAGGTAAGCGCATGAGTCTTCCCAACTCTCGTATTATGATTCATCAACCTTTGGGTGGAGCGCAAGGGCAAGCCACAGATATTGAAATTCAAGCCAAGGAAATTCTGTATCTTAAAGGACTACTTAATAATCATTTGGCCAATCATACAGGACAACCCTTAGATAGAATTGCTGAAGATACAGAACGGGATTTCTTTATGTCAGCAGAAGAAGCTCAAGAATATGGCTTAATCGATCAGGTAATCAACCGTCGTCCTTCTGCTAGTAATCCTCCCGTTATCGCCTAATCTTAACCAATCCTATTATAGTTAATAGTCAATAGTTAATCGTTGATAGTTATTTGATAAACTATCAGTCTGAGACTATCAGGCTATTAACTAATCATTAAAAATGTAATATGTTCAAATCATTAGGAGAAAAATTTTATCGATGGCGCAAAATGCTACTTATACCAGCAACGGTAGCAGGATTGGTAATTGGAGCTAATTCAACAGGGATATTAGAACCCTTAGAATTATTAACCTTTGATCAATTCTTTCGTTGGCGATCGCAAGAAGATTTTTCGGTTGTGAAACCGACAGAAAACATTGATACCAGAATTATTATTATTACCATTGATGAATCTGATATTGCTGCTTTGAAACAATGGCCTCTTTCTGATGCTCAATTAGCTCAACTAATTGACATTGTTAGACAAGAAAATCCCAAAGTTATTGGCTTAAATATTTTTCGAGATTTCCCTATTACACCTGGTTCTGAAGATTTAAACAACATTTTTGAAAATACTCCTAATTTAATTGGTATAGAAAAAGTAATAGGAGATGCAATTCAACCTCCTCCTATTTTATCTCAATTAGATCAAGTTGGCTTTGTTGATTTAGTCCTTGATAATGACGGAAAAGTAAGACGAGATTTAGTATCTATAACCTCTCAAGAATTTGGACAAAAATTAAGTTTTAGCATGACCTTGGCCGTAAGTTATTTGAAAAAAGAAAAGATAATTCCCCAGTTAGGTAATTCTAAAGATGAAATAATTATTGGACAAGCGCATTTATTTCCCCTAGATAAAAATGCAGGCAATTATATCAATGTTGATAATGGCGGTTATCAAATTTTACTCAATTACCGTGGGGGTGAAACAAGTTTTCAAACTATTTCTATTTTAGATGTGCTTAATCAACAATATCCAGAAAATTTGTTTAGCGATCGCTTAGTTTTGATCGGAGTAACAGCCGCTAGTATTCAAGCTTCTTTACTTACCCCCTATGATTATTCTTATACCACCTCAGGAACCATCATTCAAGCTAATGCCATTAGTCAAATTTTAAGTGCTGCGTTAGATGATCGCCCCTTACTAAAAGTTTGGTCAGACCCTTTAGAATGGTTATGGATCTTAACCTGGTCAATAATAGCAATGGGTGTTACTTATCTTCTATTCAATAAAAATAGATTTCAATATAATAGTTTAATTAAATGGATTTTATTTATACTAAGTAATAGTGGGTTAGGATTATTGTTAATTGGTAGTAGTTACATTCTATTTTTACAAGGTTGGTGGGTACCGACTATTACCCCTTTAATGGCTGTCGTTACCTCATCAGTGATTGTTATGGTTGATAAGTGGAAATATTTGGCGATGTTTGATACTTTAACACGAGTTCCTAATCGCTTCTATTTTAATAAAGTCTTAGAACAAACTTGGTTATTAAATCACTTATCTCGTCGAGAAACCTCATTAATTTTGTGCGACGTTGATCATTTTAAACAATACAATGATACCTATGGGCATCCTGCTGGCGATCGCTGTTTACAAAAAGTAGCTAAAGCTATCCGTATGGCTGTCCGTCACAGTGATTTTCTTGCTCGTTACGGTGGAGAAGAATTTGCCATTATTTTACCTAAAACTGATATAAAAGAGGCCATAAAAGTAGCTCAGAGAATCTTAGAAAAAATTACCTCTTTAGAAATTGAACATATTCGTTCTTTGACTAGCAATTATCTAACCATTAGTTGTGGTGTTGCAAGTTTATATATTAATGATCAATCATCTGCTAAAACATTAATTAAACAAGCTGATAAGGCTCTTTATAAAGCTAAAGAGGAAGGTAGAAATAGATTCATGACTTATGAATCTCTATTAGTAACTGAAGTTTAAATGATTAATTCAGGAAGATAGTTAATAATTTTTTCGGCTCTTTTTTCCCAGGAAAATTCTTTTCCATATTCAATATTTTCTTGATATCCTGTTGATTTTCTGGGATAAAGTTCTAAAGCTTTTTGAATAGATTGAGCAAAGATATTGGGATCATCAGGGGGACACCAAACAGCCCGAGGAACCGTTTCTTTAAAAGACATTAGAGGAGGAATTTCTGTAGCAACGATAGGAGTTCCTGATGCTAAATATTGGAAAAATTTGACAGGATTTGTGAAATTAGCTGACTTACCTGAGAGATGAGGATGAGCTAAAATATCGGCCGCTTGAAACAAACTAATCAGACGCGATCGAGGTACAATCCAACCCAAAAAAGTAATATTATCGACTTGTTTATTTTGAGCTAATTCTTGATAATGTTTAACTTGTTCTTCCGTTCCTCCCGTAATAGCAAATTGAATCTTAGGTAAACATTTAGCCACATCGATTAATAAATCAATCCCCTTAAAAGGATAAAGTGCGCCAGAATAAATAACTAAAGTTTCACGGTTATTTTTCAATAATTGTTCACGCCATTGTTGAGCTTCATTAGGTTGTCTTTCTAAAAAAGTTTGATTAAAACCATTATGTAACCAAATTACCTTTTCTGTTGGCATTCCTGCCTCAATCATACTCTGTTTTGTTAATTCAGATTGGGTAATACAAACCCTAAAATAAGGATCATTAACAATCTCGCTTTCAAATTTATTTTCAGCAAAGTAATGACGTTCAAAAATAGTAGGTATTTTATTTTTTACCGCAGCTTTAGCAAAATTCCAATTTCTAGTATGCACTGCATTAATTTTATTTTTTAGATGTAGCGGTAAGTAATATTTACATACCAAACTACTCACATTAAAGCGATTAATCCCTTTGCGAATAATATCAGGAATAAATAAAGGTAAGATATTTAAGCGATCTTGGATATCATAAAACTCAATAAAATGACGATTCGGCTTTTGTAAGTTAAAAGGAAAAAATAATGACCCTAACTTTAACTTAGATGGTGGATTCTCAGGATAAGCTAAAACAGTTCCATAACCCAGATTTGCCATAGCATTCGCACACATCACATCGTGAATCTCATGAGCAGAATCAGGTTGCTGGGAAAGTTGACTATAAACTAAATAATATTTCATGAAATAGTGGAAAAAGACGAAGTATATGTAAACCTGAGTTCGGGATAAGAAAATCTAGCAAAGAGTCGGGAATAGGGAATAGGGAACGGGGAATAGTCAATAGTCAAAAATCAATTATTAGAGATGTTAGCATTAATTTTTGATTATATATAATCGTTTTAATCCTAACCTCCTGCCTTGTCACAACTGACTAATTCTTTAAACCGAACTGAGGTTCCCAGGACTTTAATTCCTTCTGAAAGTTTCCTATTTTGAAATAATCACTTAATCAAGTAAATTGATTTTACCCAGTATTTTTTAAGAATAACTGGCTTGAATTACTGTGTTTATTTTTCTCAAGATCCTATTTCTTTTTTTCTTCCTAACAAGAAACCCAATCCAGTTATCCCAATCAGGGACAGGATGGAAGTGGGTTCTGGGATTTCACGTTCTAGGATTTCAGGTTCTAGATCATTATTTCGGGTTATTCCTACATTAAGAGCAACTAAATCAATTCCACCAGCATTATCCTGACCACTTGAACGAGTATCTGTAGGATAAAAAGTTGAATTGTTCCAATCTGCTACTGCATTTCCATTTCCATCTGCTAAAGTATCAAAGCCAAACAAAGAATAACCAAAGATAGTAGATCCTTGAGGAACTAACTCATCAAGAGTAATCAAAACAGCACCGAAATTTTGATTAAGCGACGCAGTATTAGTAAAAGAACCACTGGCATCATTAAGAACTGTATAAGGATTACTACCAGCACCTGGAGGGGTCTGAGAGGCTGTTCTGAGGTTTGTTGTTCCCCAAGTCCCACCATTAATAGACAGTAGAGAACCAAATGACCAACTTAAAGGATCATTGACTCCATTCCCTAAACTTGTAATTGGAGCAATTTGAAAACCATCATGAATGGTGTTACTTCCTCGCTCTGCTACAATTACAGCACGATCAAGGATCGCCTCTATTCCCTCAGAAACCACGAAGTCAAGACGTTCGATGTCTGTTGCATTCGTATTGGCAAAATTAGAAAAAGTATTATCTGTCCCCTCAAAAATGTTATTTCCTTGAAGAGTAATCTCTGTGGAAATAGGTAGAGAACCCCGAACAGTTGTAGCAGGATCTCCAGTTTGTCTCTCAGACCAGACAATACTCGCACCAGGATCGTTAGAACCACTAGCTACTCCAGTTCTTCTAATAAAAAGGTCTGTGGCAAAACCTCCAGTACCAACTCTCCAGTCTTGACCATTAGAGCCAGTTACTGTTTGGATAGGTAATTGCTGATTTAAGTAGGTTATCCCATTTACCGTTGAATCAGGCAAATCTTGAAAGTTGCCAACTGTGATAGAGGTGACATCAAATGTTGCTGCTTGGGCAGACTGAACATTAACACTAACAGTGGTAACAGCAATAGCAAAAATTAGAGGGTTTTTGACTTTTTTAAGCATCAAACTTTAAATTTTAGAGATTTTAACCGTCTGGACTTATCTTCTTCTGATTAAAGTCCGTTTTCTTGTCTACTACAACAGGGAGAAGGTAACAAATTAACCTGATAATCCATGAGCCGTAAACACTTAAACATTATATTTATTGTGTTCAGGAATGGCAACAAATAGTTAATGAAAAATTTGATAAAAACAAAGTTTGTCAACCTATGCTAACAAAAATAACAAAATAGAAGGTAAAGGTTTGTTAAAGAAGAGATTTAGAGTATTTAGAAATGAAATATAGCAGTTCTCATACTTGTGAGGTACAAATTCTTCTAGTTTTAGGAGTTCAGTAGTTCAGTAGTTCAGTAGTTCAGGAGTTCAGAAGTTGAATATTAACTGTAGCTCATGAGTCCAAGCAATGCTACATGAAAACTCCCTCCTGTTTCCTGTCTCCTGTCTCCTGTCTCCTCTCTTCCCGATACCACCCTAACCTAGCTACCTGAGTTCGATATCAGAAATATACGAGTTTTGACAAGGAGTAAGAATAGTCGAAGTCAGGAGAGAGTAGAATAAAATAGCAATATAAACAAGAAAATTTTATTTTTAGAGACTTATATCCCTTATTATTCATTATTTTACCTAAATATTAAATATTATGACTCCTGACTCCTGAATCCTGACTCCCTCACATCACCGTAACCTAATTTCGTCGAACTCAGGTTAGCTGCGTCGAACTTACGTTGTGCAAAAGCAGCAATCCCATTTAATTTTGTCATTTTTTTGATACACTAGGGGTGAAAATAATTTTAGGAAATTATTAAGATGGAAAGTGTTGCTTATATCGTCGTTCTAACGATGGCTCTTGCTGTTCTCTTTTTTGCTATTGCCTTTCGGGAACCCCCCCGTATCGAAAAGTAGGTATCGGGGTTTTACCCTCCTACAATTACTTCGTTCTAATTGTTGTCTGAGCCGACATTTTTCCTGATTTTAGCAGAGAAAAATAAGCACGGCTCAGAACTTTGTATTTTTCAACCATCAGGTAATCGTTCTGATATCTTACTTCTTTTACCGTCATCTTCCGTTGCTACGGATAGTCCTATGCAATGTCCTTACTGTCAGCATACCAATAGCCGTGTTCTAGAATCTCGCTCTTCCGAAGGTGGGCAAAGTATCCGTCGCCGTCGCGAATGTTTAAACTGCAAACATCGTTTTACCACCTATGAACGTATCGAGTTTGTTCCCATTACTGTGGTTAAACACGATGGAAAAAAAGAGTCTTTTGATGCTTCTAAGCTTCTACGAGGCATGGTTAGAGCCTGTGAGAAAACGGGAATTTCTCATCAGCGTCTTGAGACCATTGTAGATGATATTGAGGCCTATTTACAACAGCGTCCTCAGAGGGAAGTTACTACTCGTGAAATTGGACAGTTAGTCTTAAAATATTTACGGGAAGAAAATGAAGTCGCTTATATCCGTTTTGCTTCTGTTTATGGAAGGTTTAAAGGGATTAAAGATTTTGTTGAAACCCTTGATCAACTACAACAAGAAACTGTTTCTGCATCAGTGTCTCAATGGTCTAAGCCTTCCCCTACAGATAGAGAAAAATCCTCAACTTCTCCTTGTCTTAGTTTAACTCATAATAGCTCGGATAAGTCTTGATCAGTGATAAGGATAACATAGTATTTCCTGGACTCATGAGGTACACCTAATATTCAACTCCTAAACTCCCGAACTCCTAACTCCTGAACTCCTAAACTTCCTAACTCCTAAACTCCCGAACTCCTAACTCCTGAACTCCTAAACTTCCTAACTCCTAAACTCCTAAACTCCCGAACTCCTAAACTCCCGAACTCCTAAACTCCTAACTCCTAAACTCCCGAACTCCTAACTCCTAACTCCTAAAACTAGAATAGTTTGTACCTCACAAGTATGGGAACTGCCATAATGACTAAAATTTAAACTATCAGTACAATAAGTGCAATGTATGTTAAACCCCTTATTTAACTTTGTACTCATTTATCCTCGGCTTCCTATTAGGTATGATACTCCTACTTTGGAACCGTTATCGCCTAAAAGCTCAATTAAAAGACGTTTTAACCGCATCCCCTGATACAGAAGAGTTATTAGGTGCTTTACCTGCATTAACTCTGATTAAAAGAGAAATTGTTTATATTAAACAACAATACGACCAACAACAACAAGAATTAAACCTAAAACAGCAAATTTTAAATATCGCCCCCATTGCCTATCTAAGAGTAGACGCAGAAAATCAACTACTATGGTGTAATCAACAAGCCCAGACCTTATTGCAAATTGATCGCTGGCAACCAGGACAAATTCGTTTACTATTGGAATTAGTGCGTTCTTACGAACTGGATCAACTGATTGAAGAAACTCGACAAACCCAAACCCCTCAAGTAAATGAATGGACATTCTACCCCGCCAATTATGTACCGCCAAGCCCTGAAAACCAGAATTATGAAAAAAACCTCCTAAATAGTAGTTCTGTGGCTTTAAAAGGCTTTGCTTATCCCTTCCCCCAAGGACAAATTGTTGTCTTTATGTATAACCAACAACCCCTAGTGGAATTATCCCGTTCTCGCGATCGCGCTTTATCCGATCTTACCCATGAGTTACGAACTCCCTTAACCTCTATTTCCTTAGTTTCTGAGTGGTTAGAAAGTCGTTTACAAGATCCAGAACGCCGTCGCGCTACACAAATGCTACAAGAAACCCAGCGTCTGATCGATTTAGTTGAAGATTGGTTAGAACTCAATCAAATACAGGAAAATCCCCATCAAAGTTTATCTTTAGAATTAGTAGCATTAAACAATATTTTATTAGCTGCTTGGCAAGTGGTAGAACCTCTCGCCCAAAAAAAACAAATCAATTTAGAAACTTCAGGATTAAATGAGGTAGAATTTTTAGGCGATCGTTCCCGTTTAACCCAAGTGTTTATTAATCTATTTGATAACAGTATTAAACATAGTCCTAATAACAGTGAAATTTCGGTCAATTTAATGGATAATCAGGAAAATCAAACCATAGAAATTAGTATTCTAGACCAAGGACTAGGGTTTGCTGAGAAAGATTTACCCCATATTTTTGATCGTTTATATCGAGGGGATCCCTCGCGAACGCGACAAGGGACTAAACAGGAGTCTTTACGGACAGGAAGCGGTTTAGGACTAGCGATCGCTCAAGAAATCATACAAGCTCATGGGGGAACAATTACCGCCAAAAATCATCCTAATCAGGGAGGAGCTTGGATAGAAATTCTATTAACCAAAAGCACTTAAACTTTTGGTGAATTCTTAACTTTTTCAATTTAAACGATACAGTTGAAAACTAAATTTATGTTGCAATTTGTTGTAATTGGGATAGCAAGAAGGCTATGGTAGAAATAGGATTAAATTAATTTTTTAATAAAATAGTATTAGCTATAGGTTAAGGATAGTGTTGTGAATCTCTCTTCCCCAGATAATTATCCCGAAAGCACATACTTTCAACGTTGTCTCAAACGACTCGAACAAGAAGTATTGCGGATGGGAACCTTAGTCGAAGAATCCTTTCGCCTAAGCCATCAAGCGTTGTTTGAAAGAGATATTGATGCTGCTCACAAAATTGCTACTCTCGATAAACAAATTGACCGTTACTATCGCAAAATTGAACTAGACTGCGCCACCTTAATGACCTTGCAATCTCCTGTGGCTCAAGATTTACGTCTTTTAAGTGCTTTTATGCAATTAGTTAGAGATTTAGAGCGTATTGGAGACTATGCCAAAGATTTAGGAGAAATTGCTGTCAAATTGTTTCCCTATGAACCCCATGATTGCATGAGAGAGATTGCTGTGATGTCTAATCATGCTCAAATGATGTTAGCGACCAGTTTAGTCGCCTTAGCAGACTTGGACGCAGGAGCGGGGAAACGAGTGAAAAAGTTAGACGATACCGTAGATGATGCGTACGACCAACTGTATCATCACTTAGCGTACCAACGAGACATACTGGGATTCATCGAGCCATTTTTACTCCTTGCTTTAATTATCCGTCACTTAGAAAGAATGGCCGATCATGCAACCAATATTGCTCAGCGTGTATCCTATATTGTTACAGGTCATCGGGGTTAATGAGAGAAAGTTCAATGGAGGGGTATCGTAAACGTTAAACACAAATATAGTCAAAGATTGTCATCTATAGTAATATATGACTAAAGTAGTCCCAAATGCTTTTAGCTATGGGATAGAGGGTGTTGTAGTTCACCCAGTCAGGGTAACACCGGCAAAATAAGGATATGTCATATTTGACTATATTTTTATGAACTATAATGTACCTTTAAAACTGTTGTGTGTGGGAATGGAATGCTTAAGCCACTAAAAAATAAAGGTCCTGTGATCATTGGTTCTACTGTATTGTTAGCGGGTGCTATCGGCACCATTACCTTAACTCCTAAAGTGGTAGAATGGCTCGAACAAAGACAACAAGCTAAAATAGAGATTGCGTTAAAAGAGGATATTAACAAGCCTTCTGTTGTCCTTACTTTAGCTGAAGTTCCTCCCCAACAACGACGAGAACAACTACAGGCGATCGCATCTTCTGAAACCCTGTCCCTCGAAAGAAGTCGGGCCCGTTATTTATTAGCGAGTGATCTGCTCAAAGAATACGAAGGGGGACCAGCGTTACGACAACTAGAAGAGTTAGAAAAAGAATATCCCACTCTCGTTCCCTATATTCTCCTAAAACGAGGTCGAGGCTACGAATTAACCAATGAAAGCGCATTAGCCCAGGAAACGTGGCAAGAACTCATAGAAACCTATCCAGACTCTTTAGCTTCAGCAGAAGCATTATATCAACTGGGGAAATATGATGGGAGTTATTGGGAACAAGGAATCAAAAAATTTCCCCAACACCCCAATATTCAAACGGTGATCCGCGAACGGTTAAAAGAAAACCCCCAACAACCTCAACTATTATTGTTATTAGCTAAATATGTACCCTATGATACTAGCACGAATAGTATACGCGATCGCTTGGTAAATGAGTATGCTGGTCGACTTACCCCTGAAGACTGGCAAATGATAGCCGACGGTTATTGGGAAGTTAACGAGTATTACAAAGCAGCCTTAGCTTACCAAAAAGCCCCTAAAACCCCCCAAAATTACTATCGCATCGCTAGGGGTCAACAAGTGCAACCTCCAGGGGATAATAAAGAAACGGTGATTGCTGCGTATCGTCAGCTAATGTATGGTTTCCCAAAAGCCGAAGAAACAGCCTTAGCCTTGAAACGATTGGCTCAATTATCCCCTCCACAGACCGCCATCAGTTATTTGAACGAAATTATCAAAAAATTCCCTGAGCAAGCCCCAGAAGCCCTTTTAGATAAAGCTACGTTACTCGATAAGTTGAATAGGAAGGCAGAAGCAGCCCAGGTGCGTCAAACCCTTTTATCCAAATATGCCAAGTCTGATGCAACGGCTGAATATCGTTGGCAAGTGGCTAAAGATGCAGGGGAAAAAGGAAACGCGCTTAAAGCTTGGACTTGGGCCCAACCCATTACCAAGAACAACTCGGATAGTTCTATCGCCCCTAAAGCAGCCTTTTGGGTAGGAAAATGGGCCCAACAGTTAGGAAGAATTGAAGATTCTCAGTCTGCCTTTGAACACGTGGTTGCTCGTCATCCTGAATCTTACTATGCTTGGCGATCAGCCGTACAGTTAGGCTGGAATGTGGGTAATTTTAATAACGTCCGTCAAATGTTGCCCCAGGTAAATAAACCGAATACTCGTCCTCTTCCCCCGGCTGGTTCAGAAGTGTTCAAGGAGTTGTATCGTTTAGGAGAGGATAATGATGCTATTACCTTATTTCAAGCAGAAATCGGCGATCGCCAAACTTTAACGGTTAATGAAGGGTTTACAGATGCTTTATTAAAGTTAGTTCAAGGGAAAAATCTTCAAGGAATTAATCAAGTTTGGTCTCTTCAGAAAAAAGACGATCCTGAGCAACAAAAGGAGTGGGAAAAACTCAGACAAACAGATAAATATTGGGAAGCTTTATTTCCTTTTCCTTTCTACAATACTATCATTGAATGGTCTGGTCGTCGTCAATTAAATCCCCTATTAGTCACTTCTTTAATGCGCCAAGAATCGCGTTTTGAACCAGAAATCAAGTCGCCAGTTGGGGCTACTGGATTAATGCAGGTGATGCCAGCAACAGGGGAATGGGTAGCCAATAAAATTGATTTACAAGACTATTCTTTAACCGATCCCGATGATAGTATTAATTTAGGAACATGGTACTTAAATTATACTCACTCTAAATATAGTAATAACTCTTTATTAGCTATTGCTAGTTATAATGCAGGCCCTGGCAACGTGTCACAATGGGTCAGGAAATATAGAGTTAGTGATCCAGATGTTTTTGTTGAAAAAATTCCCTTCCGAGAAACCAAAGGATATGTAGAATCGGTGTTTGGTAATTATTGGAATTATCTACGGATCTATAATCCAGAAATTGCTCAATTATTGCAAAGATATGCCAAATAATCATCTTGATTTTACTCTTGGTAATCACTATTAATAGTAACTTCAAGGGTATTTTCATCAATTTCTATATAGAGAATATTAGGACGACAACACACTTGACAGTCTTCTATATAAGATTGATAGTTGCCTGAACTAAAATCAATAAAAGTTGTATTAGATTCTCCACAAAAAGAACAAATATAATCTGCTGTTGTTTCCATGCTGATTTTGAGTCTATTTAAAAGAAGTAACGTAGATTGAGAAATCCTAGCTCTTCTGACTATGTAATGTTACATCAAAATATGGAGGAAGGCAGAGGGAGACAGGGAAACTGGGAGAATCATTCATATATATTCCCCCCCGTCACCCCATCACCCCACACCCCAAACTAGATATCTCTAGCTA
>JASJDW010000083.1 GCA_030064955.1 Crocosphaera sp. | reverse complement strand
ATAGGGCAGGAAGTGTCCGAATCTACGCCTAACCAGACAGTTGAAACACTGTGTATCAAGAGCAGTAGTTCTTGAGGGTAGGAAGCCCCACCCTCAACGTAGTAGGGTGGGGTACTTCACTCCAAAATACAATTGATCTACGTTTATCAGCTTTTCAAGTCTCTATGAAATTCGTTTGTAGTCAAAGTGATCTCAATAGCAATTTATCTTTAGTCAGTCGGGCTGTTCCTTCTCGTCCCACTCATCCTATCTTAGCCAATGTGTTAGTGGTGGCTGATAGTCAAAAAAACCGAGTCAGCTTAACTGCATTCGACCTCAGTTTGGGCATTGAAACCAGTTTTAGTGCTAATGTCAGCGAAGATGGCCAAATTACTTTACCCGCTAAACTCCTTAACGATATTGTATCACGACTTCCTGAAGGAGAAATCACCCTGATGAACCAAGAAACGGAAGACAATGATAGTCAAATTGTCGCCTTAAAATCAGCCTCAGGACAGTTTCAGGTAAGGGCTATGGATGCAGAGGAATTTCCCCCCTTACCCACAGTGGAAGAAGGGGAATCGGTTCAACTTCCTATTATTATGTTAACCGAAGGCTTAAAAGGTGCTTTATTTGCAGCCAGTAGCGACGAAACCAAACAAATTTTAACAGGAGTTCATTTAACCGGAACCCCTGATAGTTTAGAGTTTGCTGCTACCGATGGCCATCGTTTATCGGTGGTAGAAACCACTTTATCCCCAGCAACGGATGAGGAAAATGAAGAGGAGACAACCACTGAAATGCCCAATTTAGAAGGATTTGCCGTAACCATTCCAGCGCGGGCGTTACGGGAGTTAGAACGGATCATCGGTAATCGCAGTGAATCTGATACTATTGCGTTACAAGTTGATGATGCTCAAGTGGTGTTTCAATTGGGCTATCAACGGTTAACCGTTCGTAAATTGGATGGGGCTTATCCTAATTATCAAATGCTTATTCCTAAGCAATTTAGTCGCACCATTAGTTTAGAAAGAAAACGGTTATTAAGTAGTTTAGAACGGGTAGCGGTGTTAGCGGATCAAAAAAACAATTTAGTTAAGTGTACGTTTAATCATGAAGAAGGACAAGTTTCTTTATCCGTTGAAACCCAAGATTTAGGCAGTGCGAAAGAATCGATGCCGGCAGAAGTAACAGGAGACAGTGGAGAAATTGCGTTTAATGTGAAATATTTGATGGATGGTTTAAAAGCATTACCCACCAAAGAGATTAAAATGCAGTTAAATGAAGGGAATCAGCCAGTTATTTTCAATCCGTTGGGGGGTTTACAAATGACTTATTTAGTGATGCCTGTTCAAATTGTTAAATAAGGAGTAAACAAGGATATAGCAGTTCCCATACTTGTGAGGTACAAACTTTTCTAGTTTTGGGAGTTTGGGAGGGCAGGCTTCGCCCGATGCTCCCCAGCAGAAGTTGAATATTAGGTGTACCTTATGAGTCCAGGAAATGCTATAGAGATAATTAGTTCAACACCGAGCGGAGCCGAGGTGTTGAGTTAAGCAAGGGAGGCAAGGTAAGCAGAAGGGGAAAAATATTAACTTTAATACTTAGTATTCTGTGTCCTATCTCCTGACTCCTGACTCCTTCAAACTTAATTTAGTATAATGAAAAGTTGGACGCTTAAAATAATTTTATAACCATGACCTCTACCTCACGCCGTTACCATATCACAACTTTTGGCTGTCAGATGAATAAAGCTGACTCAGAACGCATGGCCGGTATTTTAGAAAATATGGGGTTTAAATGGTCAGAAGACCCTAATGGGGCTGATTTAATCCTTTATAATACTTGTACCATTCGGGATAATGCGGAACAGAAGGTTTATTCTTATCTGGGAAGACAGGCCAAACGTAAACACGAAAACCCTGACTTAACTTTAGTTGTAGCTGGATGTGTGGCCCAACAGGAAGGGGAAAAAATTTTAAGACGGGTTCCTGAATTAGACTTAGTAATGGGACCGCAACACGCTAACCGTTTAGAAGATTTATTAACCCAGGTTTTTGACGGAAATCAAGTGGTTGCCACCGAACCGATTCATATTGTAGAAGATATTACTAAACCTCGTCGCGATAGTACCGTAACCGCTTGGGTAAATATCATTTATGGGTGCAATGAACGGTGTAGTTATTGTGTGGTTCCTAATGTTAGAGGGGTGGAACAATCTCGTACCCCTGAAGCGATTTATGCAGAGATGGAACTGTTAGGAAAACAAGGGTATAAAGAAGTTACCTTGCTAGGACAAAATATTGACGCTTATGGCCGAGATTTACCTGGGGTAACAGAAACAGGAAGACACCAACATACCTTAACAGATTTACTGTATTATGTTCACGATATTCCTGGTATTGAAAGACTGAGATTTGCTACCAGTCACCCTCGTTATTTTACCGAGAGATTAATTAAAGCTTGTCACGAATTACCTAAAGTTTGTGAACATTTTCATATTCCTTTTCAATCAGGGGATAATGACGTTTTAAAAGCCATGAAACGGGGTTATACTCACGAAAAATATCGACACATTATTGATAAAATTAGGGAATATATGCCAGATGCTTCTATTAGTGCAGATGCTATTGTTGGCTTTCCTGGAGAAACAGAAGAACAGTTTGAAAACACCTTAAAGTTAGTGGATGATATTGGGTTTGACCAATTAAATACTGCTGCCTATTCCCCTCGTCCTGGAACCCCGGCAGCAGTGTGGAATAATCAATTAAGCGAAGAAATAAAAAGCGATCGCTTACAACGATTAAACCATCTAGTGGCACAAAAAGCAGCCCAAAGATCCCAACGGTATTTAAACAGAATAGAACAGGTATTAGTAGAGGATGAAAACCCAAAAGACAACAGTCAAGTTATGGGGAGAACCAGAGGAAACCGTTTAACCTTTTTTAAAGGAAATATTGAGCAATTAAAAGGAAAATTAGTTCAAGTGAAAATAACAGAAGTTCGCGCCTTTAGTTTGACAGGAGAACCGATTGCTAATAATCCTAATATTTAATAATCAAATGAACAACGCACCCAAGCTTATCTAAACCTCATTTATCAATTCTTAAAATGTCATCTTGATTGAATCCAAATCAGAGAAAGTTATGTCAACAGCGATCAATATTGGTACTCTCATAGAAAATGATCCCAAAATTCATGGGGGTTGTCCTATTATTTCAGGAACCGGGGTTACTGTCCGCAGGATAGTAATTTGGTATAAATTAGGCTATAGTGCGGAAGAAATTGCTGATGAAATTTCCCATCTTTCTTTAGCACAAGTCTATGCTGCCTTAACATATTATCACACCAATAAAGAAGCGATCGAATCAGAAATTATAGCCGAAACTGCTCAAGCAGATCGTATTGAAGCATTACATTATTCTCCTTCTTAATAATGAGTAAAATTTGCTTATATATGGATGAAGATTCCACAGCGCGATCGCTTGCTTTAACCTTGAAAAGTAGAGAAGTTAATGTGATTACTGCTTTAGAAGTAGATCGATTAGGGTATGGTGATGAAGAACAATTAATCTGGGCAACGTCTCAGGGTTATACTCTTTATAGTTCTAATATTAGAGATTTTTATTCCTTACATACAACTTTCTTGGAACAAAAAAGAGATCATGCAGGAATCATTTTAGTTCAACAACAAAAATATTCACTGGGAGAAATAATGCGAGGACTTTTACAGCTAATTGCAACTAAATCGGCTGAAGAAATGCTCAATCAAGTTGAATTTCTGAGTGCTTGGATTATTCGATAGGATATTATTAATAGAAATCATAGTAAAGACAAATGGATGAACAACGCACTCAAGCTTATCTAAACCTTATTAATCAATTATTAACTTGTAATGAAGGAGATGAACCCGAAATATTACAGGAAAATCAGGAATTATTAGATCAGGGTTTGATAACAGAATTATTAAAAGTAGCTGATAATTTAAGGTTGCACGGCAATCTCAATAATGCGAATCGGTTGATGAATATTGCAGGAAATATAATAAGAACGTTTTCTTCACCTTCCATAAAGTTAGAAACAATTTATCTCGATTTTTTGATGGAAGTGTTACAAAAAGTTGCTGAAAACCCTAACCCCCAAGTCATTTATCCCTTTCTAGGGCAAAATCTGGATAAATTAGATGATAGTTTTATTAAAACTTTCAGTAGTTGGGCAAAAAATAAGCTTTTTTCTGTAAAAGCAAAAGAAGCTGAATATATCGCTGGTATTATTGGCAATTTTAGTAATTTAATGGCAGAATTTTCTCTTGGTAATATTGCTATTAATTTAGAAATTGCTATTGCAGGTTATCAAATTGCTTTCAATGTCTTTACATCTGACACATTTCCTGTTGATTGGGCAATGGTACATAATAATCTCGGTAATGCTTATCGTGACAGAATCAGAGGAAGTAAAGCTGAGAATTTAGAAAGGGCGATTTCCTCTTTAACTGAAGCTTTGAAAATAAGAACTTTTAAGGCATTTCCTGTTGATTGGGCCATGACACAAAATAATCTGGCTAATGCTTACGTTTACAGAATCAGAGGAGATAAAGCTGAGAATTTAGAAAGAGCAATTTCCTATTTCACTGAAGCTTTGACAGTGAGAATTGTTGAGGCATTTCCTGTTGATTGGGCCATGACACAGACTGGTCTTGGTAATGCTTACAGTGACAGAATCAGAGGGAAGAAAGCCGAGAATTTAGAAAAGGCGATTTCCGCTTTCACTAAAGCTTTGACAGTGATAACCTTTGACGTATTTCCTGTTGATTGGGCAAGTATACAAAATAATCTGGCTAATGCTCACGTTTACAGAATCAGAGGAGATAAAGCTGAGAATTTGGAAAAAGCGATTTCATTTTACACTGAAGCTTTGAAAGTTTATCAATTTGACGCATTTCCCCAATATTGGGCAATGATACAGAATAATTTGGGTAATGTTTATCGTGACAGAATCAGAGGAGATAAAGCTGAGAATTTAGAAAAGGCGATTTCATTTTACACTGAAGCTTTGAAAATCACAACTTTTGAGGCATTTCCTGTTCCTTGGGCAATGATACAGAATAATTTGGGTAATGTTTATCGTGACAGAATCAGAGGAGATAAAGCTGAGAATTTAGAAAAGGCGATTTCTTCTTTGACTGAAGCTTTGAAAGTGAGAACTTTTGAGGCATTTCCTGTTGATTGGGCTATGACACAAAATAATCTTGCTAATACTTATTATTGCAGAATCAGAGGAGATAAAGCTGAGAATTTAGAAAGGGCGATTTCTTCTTTTACTAAAGCTTTGAAAGTTTATACATTTGACGCACTTCCCCAATATTGGGCAGATACACAGAATAATCTGGGTAATGTTTATCGTGACAGAATCAGAGGAGATAAAGCTAAGAATTTAGAAAGGGCGATTTCTTCTTTTACTAAAGCTTTGAAAGTGAGAACTTTTGAGGAATTTCCTGTTGATTGGGCCATGACACAGAATAATCTGGCTAATGCTTACCTTTATAGAATCAGAGGAGATAAAGCTGAGAATCTGGAACAGGCGATCGCATCCTATCACAATGCCTTAAAAATTTATACAAAAGAAGATGATCCTTTAAAGTGCTTAAATACTGCTCGTGGTTTGGCTAGGGTACACTACAACGAAGAACAATGGCAACCAGCAACAGAAGCCTATCATACTGCCATTGAAGCCGTTGAAAATGCCCGTTTAGAAGCTCTTAACCCCCAAAGTCGCCAGGAAGTTTTATCTAATGCTATTGATGTCTTTCATAGCATCGTACAGGCATATCTTAACCTCGATCAACCGAAAAAAGCCTTAGAATATATTGAACGCAGTAAAGGGCGTAACCTTGTCGAATTAATGACACAAAAAGCACTAAAACCTCAAGGTGTTGATCAAGAAATTATTGATAAATTAGCAGAATTGAAACAACAAGTCATTAATGAACAAATTCGCTTACAACATCAAAGCATTAATCAAAATTTGATGCGTAGTGATAACCTAACTCCCTATGTTCAAGATCAAAGTTATTTGAAAGAGTATCAACAAGATTTAGATGATTTTATTGAGAAAGAAATTACGCCCCATGACGAAAACTTCAAACTAACGCAAAAAGTTCAGCCTATTCCTTTTGAAGACATTAAAGCTTTAACTCATGACTCGACTTGTCTGCTGCAATGGTATATTACAGGTGAAAAGATTTTAGCCTTTATTGTCTCTACCAATGAAACGGTTAAAGTTTGGCAATCTTCAGAAGACGACAGAAATCAATTAATTAATACTCTCAATAATTATCTACAGCTTTATGAGTTTTTTAGAGATCTTAATAATAGTAATACCGAATGGAAATACAAACTTCCTGACTTATTACAAACCTTTGCAGATATTCTAAACATTAATCATATCATTTCTCTGATTCCTGAAACCTGTGAACGCTTAATTATTATTCCCCATTGGTTTCTACATATTTTACCGATTCATGCTTTTCCTGTTGATGATAATTGTATATTACAAGATAAATATGATATCCAATATGCTCCCAGTTGCCAACTTCTACAACTTACCAAACAACGCCCTTTAAACCAATTAAATAATCTTTTTGCAATTCAAAATCCTAGAAAAGATTTAATTTTTACTGACTTAGAAGTCAATATGATTTCAAGTTTGTTCAGCCAACAAGAAATTATTGCTAAAGATGATGCTGTACAAAACACTGTTACAAGCAATCTAAACGCTTCAGAAAGCCATTGTTATCACTTCTCTTGTCATGGAGAATTTAATTATAATAATCCTCTAAACTCTGCTTTGTTATTAGCTAATGAAAATCAATTAACATTAGGTGAAATCTTTGAATTAAATTTTAATAAAGCTCGTTTAGTTGTTCTTTCTGCTTGCGAAACAGGTTTAATTGACCTAAACTCAATTAGCGATGAATATATCGGTTTACCTGCTGGTTTTCTATTCGCTGGCACTTCAAGCGTTGTTAGTAGTTTGTGGACAGTTAGTGATTTATCAACTGCATTTTTGATGATGAAATTTTATGAGATTATTTTAGATAAAAATAAACATATTTCTGTTCCTGTTGCTTTAAAAATGGCTCAAAATTGGTTAAAGAATCTAACAGTGAAAGAATTTGAAGAAAACTTATCGAATCCAACTTTTAAACAAGTCTTAAATGAATTAGAAAAACAATTATCCTTCGGAGATTTCTTTGAATTAGAAGATGCGATCGCAGTGACTTGTGATAGCATAAAAGCTATGTCACCCCATGAGAAACCTTTTAAAAATCCTTTCTATTGGGCTGCATTTACAGCAACAGGTATCTAAACAACATCATTAATCTTTTGACTCTAATTGTTTTTGGTCACAAAACTTAGTTAAAGATGTTTTAACAATATAACCAGCGCAAGGAGTGGCAACCGCAACTAAAAGAGGATCACCAGCAGTAATTAATGCAGCTACCACACCACTAATTAGATCAGGTGCTAAACCTCCTTGAAAATCATCATTACACACTATCCCACGAGCTTGTTTTAAAGCAGTTTCCCAAGTGATTCCGCCTCTGACTCCTTCAGTACCTGCTCGACGTGCTAGGATGCGAGTAGCTTGTTCTAAATCCCCTCCACATTTCTCAATAATATCTAATTGGGCGATCGCTTGAGAATTATCTTTTAATTGTTCCCGATATTGCTGAATTTCTTCAGAGGTTAACTGAGTTGCATCTGTCATAACTTTACGTTGAAAACTGAAACAAATTTCTTTCTATTATGTCATTTTTTAGTGAATTTATAGTATTTTCTATGCTTATGAGGTAAATGCTTTTCTAGTTTTAGGAGTCAGGAGGAAATGACATTTGTTATACTGATCAACAAAAACGTTATGAAGAGTATCTTTCATTGGAGTTTAACTTTAGGAATCTTTCTCAATCCTGTTAGCAACCTCAGCTTAATACAAGCAACCCCAGTGGTAGCTTTACCACAATCGCAAGTTGTGGAATTTTTGTCAGGAATTCCCGTTCATAGCTTACTAGATGAAGAAGGGTTGCCCATTGGTCGCCAATTAGATGATGGTAGCATTGTTACTCCCGTCTTTATGAGTCGTAGGGAAGCTCAAGCTTTTATGAGAGAGTTACAAAAAATTGATCCTGAGAGTGCTAAATCCTATCGTATTCAAGTTCTTCCTCTCAGTAACATTTATGAAATTGCACGAGGCACTTCCAGTAATTCAACTCGTCTATTTTTAGAGTATATTCCCAGTGCAAAAGAATTACAGTCTGCTCGTCAATTGGTCAGTGAAACCGGTCAAAAATATCCAGGAGATGTCCCTTTATACATAGCCCAAATTGAATCAGATCAATCCTATTTGACTATCAAACAAGATGATCAAGAAATTGTTCCTATCTTCTTTGAAAAAGCCACCATTGACCAATGGATCAATACTGTCAGTCAAAATCAACCTCAGCTTGGCCAAAGTATTAGTATTAATGTTATTTCTTTGAGTGGTTTAATTGCTAATTTGGAGAAACATGATAATAATTTACTCAGAAGTTTACGGTTTTGGCCTTCTCAAGAAATGATGGAAATTATTCGCTCTAATTCTGAAAATCAACCTCAATAACCTGAGTTTGACGAACTATAGTTTAGATATAAATTAACTATCTTAAGAAATATAAATAGGCTGTAACCCAACTCCGAAACTCCTGCACTCCCCAGCTTACTTCACAATAACGTTTATTTTTGTCCAGGTACTTAATTGCATATTGCCCCTATGTTTCCTATCTCCGGCCAACAATTAGATCAATGGTATGATTGGGCAAAACGAGAAGCGATCGCTGCGGACATATCACCGTCTGAGGTTGACTGGTTGCTTCAAGCCATGACTCCATTAGATAGTTTATCGTTGCGCTTGGGGTTATTTAAAGAGCGATCGCAAATCCCTCTGAACTCTCCTTTATCTGATTTAACTCAATTATGGCAGCGTCGGGTTAAACAAAGAGTCCCGCTACAATATTTAGTGGGGACGACTCCCTGGCGACGGTTTTCTTTAAAAGTCTCCCCTGATGTGTTAATTCCTCGTCCTGAAACGGAATTAATTATTGATTTTGCGGTTAACGCAGCTAAGAAAAGTCCTAACCCTGATCTGGGTTTAGGCCATTGGGTGGATCTGGGTACAGGCAGTGGTGCGATCGCCCTTGGCTTAGCAGACAGTTTTCCCCAAGGAACCATTCATGCTGTCGATACTAGCACAAAGGCTTTAACCATTGCCCAGGAAAATGCTATTAATGAGGGGTTTTCTTCCCAAATTCACTTTTATCAGGGATCGTGGTGGACTCCTTTGGAACATTTAAAAGGACAAGTCAGCGCAATGGTGTCTAACCCTCCCTATATTCCAACATCTTTACTCTCTCAACTACAACCAGAAGTGAAAGAACATGAACCGATGCTTGCTTTGGATGGGGGAAATGATGGTTTAGATGCGATTAACTATCTGATTGATACTTCCCCTGATTATCTCATTTCAGGGGGCATTTTTTTAGTGGAAATGATGGCGGGACAAGGGAAGAAAGTTAAGCAATTATTAGAGGACTCTGGCTATTATCAAGCTATTGAAATTTTACCCGATTTAGCAGGAATTGGTCGTTTTGCTTTGGCCTATCGTTGTTAAAAAGCAGGAGGTTTACTCACATCTTGCACCTTGTTTAAAATTGGTTAGCGATGGGAGGGAATAGGGGGTCATTACATCCATCCCTTTTGGCAACGGAACCTGATTACTTAAGCGTAACTTATTTTTTAACAACTGAGTTAGGGTAAGTAAAGCACTGGGTTCAGATAACGTTAAGGCTTGTATACCTGTTAATTTTTTCACCAATTCTACCCCTGAAGACGTGCTAGTAGCGATCCCTGTAATCAGATCTGGTAAAAAGCCAAATCCCTGACAAACCCCTACTACCGCATAGGGATCAGATGCACATAAAACCGTTAGACAAATGTGTTCTTTTAATTCTTCTAGGACGACAGAACCGTTGTAAGGTTCTAGGGGAGAAGCACCGGCTTCAATGACAACCACATCAGGATTTTTAGCTGCAATCATGCTCAATAACTGACGGACTAAAACCCTAAATTCTTCAGGGGGTGCAACGGAAGAAGGGAGTCCTACATCCACAAAATCAAAAATATAATCAGCCCCAGCATCTCCCATCGATAAAACATCACGATACCGTCCAGCGCCGGTTAATTTAGCTGCCACCACTTTCAAACCTAACTGTTTTAATTGATGGACAATAATGCGGCCAGAGGTGGTTTTTCCAGCAGACATAGATGTACCAATAATCATGATGGTTGGACAATGATAAGCAATATGGGGAGTTTTGGGGACAAACTCTTTCATGGTAACTTTTTCACCATTCCGCATCACATGACCCTGATATTGAAGGGAGGTCATAGGGGGTAATAAGTACGATTTAGAGGTGATTTTGCCAAATAATCCAGCACAAGTCATGTTATCCATCCGTCCATCTTCTGGGATAGACTGCCATTCTCCCACTGCTTCTAGGGTTGCTCGTCGAATACCAAAAGCCCCAATAATGCGATCGCCTTCTAAAAGGGTTCCTAAGCGTCCGTTGGTTAATTCTAGCTTGGCATTGGGGGGAACAGGAGATAAGACTTCTCCTACTACATAATCACCGGTTTCCCATTCTTTTCTGGGTAAAGAAACCACATCAAAAGGGTTAACTTGAAGATCAGAAATACGGGTCAAAGAACTGTATAAATAAGGCGGATTTAAAAGGTTGGTTTTCATGATTTTTATCCCTTCATTAATCACTGGTTACTGTTAACTTAGTAAAGGCGGATCAAGCAGCAAACTGGCTAACAACGCCGATCGCTCCCCTAAACTATCCAGATAGATAAACTCCCCAGGAGAATGGGCCGCGTCTCCTACAGCACCTAAACCGTCCAATGTTGGGGCGTACAGGTTTGTGGTATTGCCATCGGAACCACCTCCTGCGATCGCTTCTGTAAGGGTTAACCCTAACTCACATCCCCGTTGATAAGCTCGTTGCCAGAGTTTTTCACTGTCTGGGGTTTTTTCCATCGGTGGCCGGCCAATTTTCCCAGTAATAATCAGTTGAGTGTCGGGGGTGGTGGGTTGTAAATTGAGGATTTTTTGTTCTATTTTTTGAGCATCGTCTTGATGGACGATTCTGACATCCACCACTGCTGTACTTTCTGGAGCAATCACATTGGAACGAATCCCCCCGTCAATCGTCCCTACATTCACGGTAATACCCTTTTCAGGATTATTCAGGGCAAACAATTGTTGAATGACAAAAGATAGCTCTAAAATGGCACTGGCACCCTTTTCTGGTTCTAACCCAGCATGAGCAGCTTTCCCTACCACTTTTACTGTAAACCGTCCCACTCCTTTACGACGGGTTTTCAGTTGTCCCTTTTCCCCTAGGGAGGGTTCCATGACAAAAACGCGATCGCATCCTTGCACTAAGCGACGAATATAAGGGGTAGATTCTTTACTGCCGATCTCTTCGTCGGTGTTGATTAAAAACAGAGGGGTAACACTGGGGATAATATCATGATACAAAAGGCTTTCTAGGGCAAAAATGGTCTGTATTAACCCTGCTTTCATATCATAGACCCCTGGTCCGTAAAGTTTGCCGTTTCGTTGCATTAATGGCATGGTTTCCAAGGTTCCCAAGGGCCACACTGTGTCACAATGACCTAGTAGGAGTTGTCTGGGTTGACCTCTAATACGCTGTTTTGGTACGGCTAAGAGGTGTCCTCCGGTGTTTTGACCTTTGAGATAGCGAACCCAATAATGACGGCTTTCTAGGGCATTTTTGAGCAGGGAGAGGACTTGTTTCTGTGCGGTGGGAACGGTTGAGGGAGACTCCGCTAAGACTAACTGTTTTAAAAGATCCACCATTTCCCCCTGACGACTGCGAAGATAGTCAAGCAGTGTTTGAGAAACGGAAGGGGTTAGGGTTGAGGTGGACATTTTACGGTTGAGTGTGGGGAGTGTGGGGAGTGGGGGGAGATGGGGAGTGTGGGGAGACGGGGAGAGTGGGGAGTGTGGGGAGTGATGGGGTGACGGGGAGACTGATAACTATTATTAAACCTGAAAAAATTTAACGATGAAACCCTGCATGGAAGGGGAAGGAGAAACTATGATCGATGATGCTGTATCGTCCAGGAGGAAGATAGACTAGGAGGGGAATATCGAGTAAAATGTCTTGATCATCGCGATCGCTTCGTCTAAGGGCTTTTTCTTCTACTTGGGCTGCGATAATTTTACCTACGATCAGGCTATTGTCGGCAAATCCATCTATAATCCGATCCAACTTACATTCTAGATACAAATAACTGTCTTTTAGGTAAATACTGTCTATCTTAGCAGTAGGAAAGGTTGGTAAGAGTGATAAAGCGGGTTTTGCATTCTCCTCACAACGAGAGGTAGCCGTTAAACTGGTCAGTAATATTTGATTGGGTTGTGGGAAACTGACACTAAAGGCTTTTTCTCGAACAATATTTTGATAAGTTCCATGACGAGGGGTACAAATAAACCCAAAATAATTATCCCAGCCAAAAGGCATAGCCATGTGTTTAGGGGCTAGATCGTACTTACCATCGACTTCTTTGGTGCCAATAATCACTAAAGGTGCCACGGTAAAGAAACGGTCCCATAGTGGTTGGTTGAGATCCAGAGAAATGAGGCGATTACTGGTAACTGAAGACATAAGCTGCCCCCCTGGGAAAAGTAGAAGGAATATTCTACCTTCTTAACCTAATTATACTCACCTTCTGACCGTTTAATGGACTTTTGTACTGAAAGTTTACAATGTTTAAAAAAATTTTAAATCCTTACTTTCGTCTGCATACTTCAATTTTCGTGACTCTCCAAGGAACCATTAACGGAATTATTATTCTGATTTAATAAGTTAGTGAGTGGATCTAAACGAAATCCTGGAGCGGTATAATTTTCGGGTAAATAATCTTCTGGAATCGTATTATGATTACCGTCACGAATGGCACTATAATGAGGGGACAAAATTTCAATATCAGCTTCATTACATTTGTCTTGAATATTTTGATGTAAGTGAGAATAAATCTCTGCCATTTTCGTTGATTCGTTGGTGTAAGCATTAATTTCATAGCTGACGTAAAAATCATTTAACCCTGTTTGTAAGACAAAGGGTAAGGGGGTTTTTAAGATATAGTTAGTAGATTGAGCAGCAGCAATTAACACTTCATGAACCTTACGCCAAGGAATATCATAACCAAGAGTAATCGTGGTATGTAAAATTAACGGTCGTTGTAAGTCTCTTTTTAATGCACTATAGTTGACTACGTTACTATTAATGATGACAGAATTAGGAATCGTAATAACAACATTTTTAACTGTTCTAATTCTTGTTACCAAGAGATTTTTTTCAAGAACATCTCCTATCGCATCTCCAATTTTTACCCGATCAGAAAGTTGAAAAGCACGGGTATAAATCAAAACTAATCCTGATACCGTATTAGAAACAACGCCTGTTGAACCTAATGTAAATAAAAGCGCGGCAAAGGCAGAAACTCCTTTAAATGCAGGGGAATTAAACCCTGGTAAATAAGGAAACGCAAACACCGCAGCTAACATAATAGTTAACCAACTGAGTAGACGATAAGTGGGTTGGGCCCATTCAGGATAAAACCCAGAAAATTGTAAAGTTCCTGTTTCTATTTCGTTGAAAATAAATTTTAAAAATCGTAAAATATAATAGGTTAAATAAATAATAACACCCACAACAAAAATATTAGGCAAATAACCCATTAATCCACTAAATACCGTATTAATTGCTAGAATTAAATAATCAAATAATAAATTCGCAATTTTTCTAGTTTGGGGGAAAAAACCTAAAACAATGGGAACAAAGATATAAAGGATAAGAAAGCTTAAAGTGATCCGAATAACTTTAATAATTGTTTTAAACGTTTGGGTTAATTTTTCTGCTGATAATAATTCTAAGTTTTTGATTCTAATGGATGGAATTAAAGTTCCTTGCAAACTTTCTAGATGAGAATAAAAATAGGGAAAAATGAAATCAAATATTTTTAAGATTAATAATAAAATTAATAAACTAATGACAGTACAAACAACACCAATAACCCAATAAAAAGGACGACGTTCCAATCGATAAGCTTTTAACGCTTTTTTCATGGTTTTTAAATGCTCTTCTGCTAGATCTTGACGGGAAGTCTTTTCGGCGATCGCATCATCTGGTGTTACCGTCATCAATGTTTTTTTATTAAAGATAATCAGAATAACATTACCTCGATCATCAATATCAAACTTATCATCGGTAATTTCTATGTTACTATCATTAGCAATGGTGTTTAATCTTCGGGTTATAATATCTGCTCTTTCTTCTGCTGATAAAGATCCATTACCTTCATAAATAGTCAACAAGTTACTATAATCAAAAACCACAGGAAATCCTTGATGCTCTACATTTTCTAAGCTGTAACTCGGGAAAAAACTGCTTTGAAATAACACCAATAGTAAGGTAGCTATTCCTAAAATAATCCCTTGATAGGTTTTCGTTTTCTGCAATTTTAAAAACCTGCTTTTCATACCAATTCTCTTCCCTAGCTATTATTGACTCTCTTATTTGCCATGACTGACCTAATATAGTAATTATGCCTAATCTTTAGGGGATAAGACTTGTTATTTAGATTAATTTCAGAAATTGGCTGGTAAGTTCAAATATAAATTCTTGAAAGTGACTGGAGAGTTAATTTAGGGACGTATTCTTGTTGATCGCTTTTTATTAGTTCCCATTTATCCCTGATGCTCTATAATTTAGGGATAAATGGCAACATTAGGATAATTAAACATCACGACATCTTTGCTAGAGCAGACACTTTTGCTTTTGTTGAAGGGGTTAAACCTGTTAATTCATCGAGGGTTAACCATCTTTCTTTAACTAACTGAGCCAATACAAAAATGGATGTAGACTCTCTAGTGTCATACTTACCATCAATATTGTATCTTTTACTATTCAGATAGTCACTTAAAGCCCAAATATCGTTGATATTAGTGACTTGACTAGCTTTTTGATTAATTTCAGCCACCAATGCTTCTGTTTCTCTGGTATATGCTTTTTTCAATGCTTCTTGAGCAATTTTTTGGTCTTTTTGTGACCATTGTTGAGTGTTCGTAGTGTTCGTTTTCATATCGGAGTTTTAAAGTCATTAGAATACGCCCTAACTAGTAGAGCGCATCTATCATATCAATTGTGGTTTTACTATCCTTAGAAATATAGCAAAAATCTGGCTAATTAGCGAGCTAAGTTTAATAGCTCTTTAGGAGATGCAAGTAAATCGATAGCCACAAAGAAAATTTTATTTTCAGGATTGAGTAAAAATCTCCAAGCGATATTCATACCAACACCACCACCAAACCAGGGAGTTTGACACTTTCCTGTCACTTTAATTTGAGTGAAACCATCCTCAGCCGGTTCGGCGACTCCTCGTTCGGGAATTAAATTGAGATTTTGACATTCTTCACGGAAGAAACGCAGCACGTTTTCCTTACCAATAATGGGTCTGCGGAATGGAGGTTGTAAGGCTCCATCTTCGGTAAATAATGCAATTAGAGCATCAAAATCATTAGCATTCAAATTATTCATGTAGCTAAGAATGGTTGGGTTGTCGACCCCTTCAATCTTCACTTGAGTTCGTTGTGACATTTCTTTGGGGGGGGAAACAGGTTCTGCAATTTTTTCAAAATTGCTCATTTTACTGGGGTCATAACCCATATCCACCACACAATTACGGAGAACGGTAATTTGTTGACCAGATTCTAGGCCAGTAATGGTCAGAAGGACAGAATTAGCATTAGCTGAAAGCTTATAACCTTCAGGAATAGGAGCAATTTTGCCTTGTTCCATTAATTTTCCTAATTCATACCAAAAACCAAGCTTGATATTAGGACTCCAAGTCGCATAAGTCCGACTAATAGGTGTATCAGCACGGTTCGCTAAGTCGCACATGGCTTGACTTTGCTCTAAAAAAGTCATACTGAGCATCTCTTTAATTGTACCTTCAGCAAACTGCATATTTGCTGCTCCTGGCGCAGCAACGGTGATAGTTTTACCCATTTCTAAATAAGCAAACCAAATTAGTGCCAGTTGGTCTTCAGCACTAAGTTGCTCGAATCTAGCTATGGTTGCAGGAACACTATCAGCAGCTAAGGTGTTCGGAAAAATGTTGCGGGCTGAATCTAGAGTAAAAGGCATCTTTATCCTTATTTTTGTGAAGTTCTTTTCGGAGACTAACAATTAGTTAAGTCAGTCATATTCTCTATCAATGTATCATGAATGTATTAAACAAATAGCGTTTTTTTTGTTGCTTCATTAGAGATTTTAAAGTCTCTGCTGACTCAGTAATTTCAATTTTGGCAACTCCAGACATTAGGCTTTCTTGCCGTTATCCCCCAATACCAAATCTCCAGTCATTTTTGAGAATTGGTATAAATGATTAAAAATTTTTGTTTTATAACCTATCGTTAACCCTTATTACTTAGCTTAAAATCTAAAGATGTTGTGAAAATAATTCTTAAACCCAGAAAAACCGTTTACAAAGGAAAACGAAGGTAAAGCAATATAAAGAGGTCTTGGTTGACTTTTTATGGAACAAATCATACAAAATTCCCTCATAACACCCTATTTAGCCCTACATATTCCTGACGGGTTTTTAAGTCCTTCCGTTAGCTTATTTTGTTGGGTTATTACCCTGGTTTTAATTACTGTTTCCCTGAAAAAAGTCAAAAAAGACTATCAAGAAAAAACAGTCCCTTTAATGGGGGTTTGTGCAGCCTTTATTTTTGCAGCACAAATGATTAATTTTCCCATTCCTGGAGGAACATCAGGTCATTTAGTAGGTGGAACCTTGGCCGCTATCATACTCGGTCCGTGGGCCGGAACCTTAGTGGTAACAGTGGTTTTTATCGTTCAAGCTGTTTTGTTCCAAGACGGAGGTTTGACCGTTTTGGGAGCTAATATCTTGAATATGGGACTATTAGGAACATTTTGCGGTTATTATCTCTATAAAACCATTCGTTTCACCTTGGGTCGCCGTTCTTGGAAAAGCATGACCATTGCAACAGTGGTATCTGCTTGGTTTAGTGTGGTGATCGCAGCGATCGCAACGGCCTTACAATTAGCCTTATCAGGAACGGTTCCTTTAATCGTATCGATGATTGCTATGATATCTTGGCACGTTGTCATTGGTATTGGAGAAGCCATCATTACCCTGATCGCTGTAGGGTTTGTTTGGCGATCGCGGCCTGATCTTATTTATGATAGTCCTTTCTCTTTTAAGTTAGATGCTGACTAAATGGTTGATGGTTACAACCAGAAGTACATCTTATCAACTCATCACAACACAAAGATTCCTAAAATGACGAATAATATTTCTAAGCAACGTAATCGTCTATTTATCTTAACTGGACTAGGTATTGCTTTAATTATTGCTATTTTTGTCTCTCCTTTTGCCAGTTCTGATCCTGACGGTTTAGATAGAGTCTCCCAAGACTTAGAATTCGAGGATAAAGCCATCGAAGATGCACCAGCTAAAAAATTACCCTTCTACGCTCTTTTTGAAGAATATGCCTTACGAGGGGTTCCCGATGGTTTAGCGACTCCTTTAGCTGGTTTAGCAGGGACTGTCGTAACCTTTGGCCTTGCTTGGGGAGCCGGTAAACCATCGGGAACCCCTCGTAAGGCATATTCTTCAAAAAGAGCGTAGAAGGGTAATTTTTTAGCTGGTGCATCTTC
>JASJDW010000373.1 GCA_030064955.1 Crocosphaera sp. | reverse complement strand
AGCTTTATCCTGAGTGTCTTCTATTTGTTCCAAGACATTTAAAGGATCATTAGTGTTAGGCAGTGGCTCAAATACTTGAGAGCCACATTTTCCTAGTCCCTTGTCATAAGTCCAGAAGAAGACCTGATAACCTCCATCGGGATAATTAGCAGCATAAGCGGTTAATTCTCTGGTAAAAGAACTAACTCCACTAGGAGCGCAGGTTACTCCTAAAAGACTAAATGAAGCGGTAATAAAATGTTCTAAGTCAGTAAATATCATGGTAACGAAATCGTCAAAAACATCAGTTTTAAAGATTTCGTCAGAAATAAAAAACTCCTAGTTTTAACTAGGAGTTTTTCATTAAATTAAGTTTTGAACTCGCCCTCCTTTGAAATTACCTTTAATATTTTGATGGTATAATCTACCGACCGAGCCAGTAGTTGTAGTTAACCTTTGCCACAGACTTAAAGGTGCATCAAAATAACGATAAGTTCCACCACTTTTAAACTGAACATAAAGAATTGAGTTTTCGTGGTCATATCCAATAGCATTTATAGACTTACTGGGTTTGCAAGGTAAATTCTCAATTCTTTTGATGAGAATGCCATCAATCAATTCCTCTTGTTCACTCTCATTTCCTGAAAAACAATGAGTAATAATATCTAATTCGCTAGCAAACATTGATTGACTCCGTGATAAAATAAATGTGGGAATAAACCCACATTTAAAATACTTATTGATTAAGATGTATTTGATTAGTTTGATGAGAAGTTTGTCGATATTCAGGTTTGAATTCTCGATTGTCAACCCCTCCTAAAGCATCCTCTAAAGGTTGAGTGAGGGACAAACAATTATCTCCTGATGAACCGTTAACCTCAATCGTAAAGCTACCGTTACTATCAACTGTAATCGTAATTTCTGGATTCATTATCGTCTGGCTCCTAATGTGATTTGAACTTGACCCTTAACCGTTTCTTGTTTTTGCACTCTGTACCCTAATCTTTGAGCAGTTGCCACAGCATAATTAGTTCCTAATTCTTGTTTAAAATTAGGTCGAGTTGAGCGACGTAAATCATAATCATCACACACTAATTTGTAGGTATTGTCCTCATAAAGAAAGCCAATGTCACTACTACTATTGATTTGCGATCGCTCTACTACAAGATGAGCAAATGCTTGACTACTCCAAGTAGTTTGTAACTGAATAGGTTGCTCATGTTCAGTTACTTTTAATCTCATTTGTTTCAGGGATTGGAGTAAAACTTTACGGTTATTGTACTGAGTGTTAATTGTCGAAAAGTGCGACATCAATTAAACCTCTTAATTGAAAATTATCAATTAAGATTTTGTCGCCAGACAAAAAAGCTTTTAACAGTCATCATGACTGACTGGTGACTGATTTAATTAGGTTTATAAACCCCCACTTTTCTAGGGACTCTTCGCCAAAGACCAGTTAAATGTCCTTGTGATAAACCTTTAGTAATTTTATCTCTAACCAAGGACGCTTCTGCTTTTGTTACATTTCCATAAATACCTGTCACTACTTGGCTAATTGTCCATTCTCTATCTGGGTTAGAGTTAAACAATTTTTTGATAGCTTTTTCGATACCTAAACCCTTATATAAAGGTAGAATTGGGGGTGGAGATGATGGCAAAATCGATGGGGAGCGTGATTTTTTTGACTCTAATTTATTCTTAAAGTCTGTGAGTTTATCAACTCCTTTTTTGCTCCATAAGTAATGACCTCTATTATTCTGAAAATAGTCAGTTCCTTGAATCAACTCCTCCCCATAAATTTCCTTGATTTCATAAATTTTTTCAGGTTGAATTGATAATAATTCTGCTACTTTTTTAGTAGGTAAGACTTCACTCTTTAAATCAGGGAATAAAGGATTATCTTGGTTAGAAGGAGCAAATTCAGCAAAGTCTGATAGGGCAAAAGTCCAACAATCGGGAGAGTCAGGAACTTGTGACCACAGTTGATTGTGTGAACCTTTTTTCAATTGCTCAGTGAGTAACTCTAAAAGCTCTTGTCGTGGGGTTTGTTCACTTATATCAAAGAAATGATGCAAAACATAGTCAATCTGTACCATATTACCCCGTTCCTCTCTGAAAAACTCTTGTAATTGTTCATCACTCGGTAAGGTAAATTCTTCTAAATGCTCAGACGGATTATTCTCCTCATCCTCTACTAACTCTAGCTCCTGTGAGGAGTCTATCCCTTCAAACCAAAATGAGCCAACAGAGGATAATTGTTCATCATTGCTAGAATCAGGGGTAATGGCCTTATGTTGATTAGATTCATCCACTAACCACGACCGCACTTGGTGGGTAGGCAACCCAGGATCATTTCCTAGTAAAGCTTCCACATGGCCCAGTTGTTGGGCAGCAGCGATCGCTGCTTGTTGATGATACTCGATTAACTCACGATAATATTCGGCTAACTCAGTTAAATATTCATTGGCTTTTTGTGGGGGTGATGGAGGTTGTATCATGATTTATTGTTTCTGTTCTTTTTTAAATCGCTTACATTTTTTCTTATTATCGTTGCATTGATTACCGTATTTAGGGCAACTCGTAGCATACGTTGTCCTCTCACAAGGGTCATAACAATGAGAACAAACTAATTTAAAAGTACGGGTATAGATTTCCCGTTCGTGCGCTCTAACGGTGTATTCTTTAACTTTTATCTTCTTACTAGGCATTATTTAATGTATTAAGGACAACAGTATTATTATTTTGCCAGGATTTGAGCATCAATTTCAGATGGGGAAAGTTTAAGCCACTCCTGCATTGATGGAGATTGTCGTAACTTTGATACTGCCCTAAGAATCAGGTCAGAATTAATAGTTAATGGTAACTCTCGTTTTTTCTTTCCCTGTTTAACATATAAATGAGACTCTTCATTTTTATCAGTCATTTCAAAAATCTGAGAACATAAAAGTTGTGATGGAGAACAATCCGTGGCTTTGATTAATGCTTGCATTAAAACACTTATCTCATCACTTTCTAATAGTTCAACTAAGTTTGATGAGTCAATTTCGGGTAACTTTATTGGTAATAATAACAGATTAGTCTCAGTGGTCTCTTCTGGTTGTGGGTTAAATTTATCTAGAATAATTACCCCCTTTTTATTTAATTTAATTCCTCTTTTGTCATCAATCTTTTTTCGGTTGATTCCTATTTCGTAATCAAAGTAGTGTAAGTTATTAGCTAGGTTTTCTTTCGCTATTTCTGATTTCCCTTCTAAAATACTTTCCTGACCATAAATATAGGCTAAGTAATCAATGGGCAATACCTCCGCCGGACAATACCAATGAACCGCTATGGTTCCATAAATTGACCGTTGTATGTAAGTGTAGCGACTCTCTTTTGAAGAGGATAATGGAACCAACGTCTTAAATCGCTCTTCACATACTTTAATCACAGAAGGTAAAAAATTCCCATTAATCCCTCGATTATCAAGGTGATTGATTTCTATGGTATTTCTAATAAATTGAAACCCTTTAATCACATCATCAGCTAAGGTTAATGTGGGAATTTCTCTGACTTTTTCTGAAGATGACGTTCTTTCTATTACCTTAATTGAATAAGGGGTTTTATATTCTATTAAGCTTTTCTTCAATAAATGTTCACACTTTAACCCCGTCATGACAACTAATCCTGACAAAACTTCCCCATAATCTTGTGAACTGAGTAGGGTTTTTCCCACTCCTATTATCTCTTCGGGGTCTTTAATAAAATGAATTTCTCTGTGTACTTTGACTTGTCCAGTTGTCATATTTTTTTATCTGTTAAGTAGGTAGGGAACAATCTTTCTGGAGTTTGATTGTGATTTTTCGCCTCACAAATTAACCAGCTTTTGGGATTTTTCTAACTCTAATTTGACATTATAGGCATCTATATGGATTAAAAATAAGGTGACTCCCAAAATTTATCGGTTCCCAGCATATTTATCCATTTTTTAGCCAAATTATCTAACTTATCTAGTCCGTCTAAATAAATCCAATCGTCAATAGAACCTCGAAAACAGAACCTTTCTACGCTAAATCGACGTAGGTTTGGCTCAACTAAACGAAATCTCAGTATTGCCGTATAATCTCTATCTGCTACGTTGACGACAGTTGTTATAGCATCATCAGTATCTACCCCCGAAGGAGTTGCACTCTGTTGGAGAAAATTTTTCAAGAGATTATTGAGATGGACTTTATCAATATTCGATTCATAGATGGTTATATATTCATCAAGGCAATCCACACGATATCCCTTGGAACGTTTTAAGGCATCCGTCTGCTTCGTGACTAACTGCTTTTCTCTGTCTGTGATTAGTTGAGGCCGTTTCTTTCTCAAAAATACTTGAGTATTGGCTGGATGTTCATAGATTTCATAACCATCAGGGAAAGAGTCCACTGCTTGAGCAATTCCATCTTTTTGACCTGAGAAAAAATAGCGAGTTTTCCCAGTTTTTGTGGTTCCTTGACGGAGATAATATGTTTTCCCAATACGATTGGTATATTGGATAGTCATGGTCAGCTAGATGATAAACAGATAAACTTATGCTAGACACACAGAGAAGAACATCAATCTTTGTAACAGGACAAACATGGTATTCTTTGATAATTATTGATAATTATAACCCTACTACAGTAATTAACTATCAGGGAAAGGCTCCAATTCAATATGAAGATTGGGATGATCATGAGTATTAAACATTCGTTAAACATCTTGGCAAGTAATGGTGATCGCCCTTTTTGATTAATGCCGATTATTGTTAGGATTTATCAGCACTAACTAAGAAGAAGCTATCCACTGTTGCCATTACTTCTCAACACAACTCAACGGTGGATAATTGTTGCCTAAATAGCCTTTTAATAGACACTATATCAGCTTGCAGCCTTTCCACCTGTGCCATTAATTCCATCACCAACGTAGTTAATACAGGTTGACGCGCTTTTCTCTTCTTCTGAGAATTGTCTGCATTAACTTGTTTTTCTAGGGTTTCCAGTTTCTTCAGCAACCGTTGTATCTCATTTCGACGTGCGATCGCTTTAACCATTTCCTTGTAAGCTTCACTATTAGCCGAACCCAGATACTGTACCATTTTCGTCTTTAGTTTCGGTTTCTGGGATTGTTCACCCTCTTTACCACTCTTTACTCGAAAACCTTTGAGCAAACGGTAATAGGTGTACTTTTTGCCATTTTTAGTGACGCTGGTAGCTGAAATCCAGGTGTGGGGTTCAGCTATTACTCCAGACGCTCGTAATTGTGCTATTCGGGCTTTAACGGCCAAAGATGAAGTCACGAAAAATATTTAATGCAGACTATGTTTGAATTCTAATCTGCATTAAGCTAAAAGTCAATGGTTAACCGTGACCATTCCTAGCATGACCATTACCATTACCGTTGCTAGTCATCAACATCTTCGTGGCTCCAGTAACGCCTGTGGTGAGTTCGGCTGCTGTCAGTATTTGTTCAAGCCGTTTTCGCGTCAGTTCGTTCTCTGCCAATTTTCGAGTTAATGCAGACATTTTCTTAATCCTCCCTGAGACGTTAAACTGTTGTCGGATAAACTCAATAATCTCTGTGGGTTTATTTGAGATAATGGCTTCAATTTGACTGCCAAATAATACCTGTTCATCATCATCAACATGGGGTAAGTTTTCCACCAACATCGGTATATCCTTCATATCTTTCCCATCGGTTTCTGTTACGTCATCCTCTTCTTCTTCACCATTTAAGAACCTTCCAGATTCTTGATATTCGCTATAATTATCTTGGACTTCTTGAGATATTTCGGCGACTTCTTGGGCTAAATCTTCTAAAGCTTCAGTAGGAAATACTGAACAAAGATCTTTAAATAATTTTCGTCCTTGTTTGAGCCAGTCTTCTACTTCTTTATTAGCTGTTTTCTGTGCCTGATG
>JASJDW010000082.1 GCA_030064955.1 Crocosphaera sp. | reverse complement strand
TTTCTCTTAACGAGTGAGGTACATCTAATATTTAATCCCTAACTCCTGACTCGGAGACTCCTGACTCCTAAAACTAGAAAACTTTGTACCTCACAAGTATGGGAACTCCTATAGTTTATCCAATTTTCTAACTAAAGTAACATTTTATCTAAACTGATGGGAAAGATAAGATCAGATCGGATCACTAAAATTTCCTTATTTTAGCAGTAAAAAAAATGAGAAAACAACCAAGATTCAATAATTAAATAATACCTTAAATTTTTAAAAAATTAGTTGATAAATTCATTTAAAGTCAATTATAATTATTTTCAACATCAACCCAAAGGATAAATTGACCTATGGGTTATCTAATTAAGTCAAAAGTTGACCAACAACAAAACAGAACAAATCCAATTAAGGTTGAGGAGAAACAAAGATGAAAAAATCACTGGGTTTATGTTCATTAATGATCCTGGGTGTTGGGTTGGGAGAATTCGCTTTATCTCCTAAAACAGCGCAAGCAGCAGAACTTTGTAATTATCGTAATGAAATTGTCCGAGTTTCGGGCGCATATATGAATAATGACGAAACTTGGGTCACTAAGGGATGGTGGTTAGTAGAACCTGGAGAATGTATGGTTTACCCTGATAATTGGTACACCTATGTAGAAGTTGACCGAGATCAAACAGTGGAGCGTACCTATTTGTTAGAGTTAGAAGACGAAGATGTACAAACCGTTCAATTATGTGTGATTCAAGATCGATACACTTTTTATAATGGAGAAACCTATGAGGTTTGTGATAAACACCACTATGGTTATAGTGATAATTCTATGCAAACATTTTACTTAATTGGTGCTAGACGAGAACTCATTGAATACACAAGATAACAAGTCAATGGTTATTGATAAGACTAGGGGTTTGAATTAATTTAAGCCCCTATTTTATACTCACATCTTGCATCTTTATAATAAGGCTCTAAATTTTAGGAGTCAGGAGTCTCCGAGTCAGGAGTCAGGAGAATAAAACTTAAACTATTTTAAGAAATTAAGATTAACAATTCGGAGTGTCCCCTATGAAAGTGGGAAACGCTATAATAATGGTAGATGGGTTACTATGACCTAGATTTTCCTTACTTTTTCTGAGGAGGAAATTAACCATGTCAGACCATTCTAGTGATTACGTTACGGTATTGTTCCATTATCTATTCTATTTAATTTTAGTAGGATTAGTGACTTTTGGCCTTACTTACTTGCTCAATAATGATAAAGATTATGGAGTAAAAAGCAACTTAGAAAAAACAGGTAGTTTAATCCTAAAACAAGCAGAAAATAGCCCTTAAACCCCTAACTCTTAACTGTTTTTTTCAAGGGGAGAATTTCAGCTTCATTACTTTCCCTAGCCACTCGAATCAATAAGGCTGCTAAGGTTAAACTGGCTAAAGTAGAACTTCCTCCATAACTCCACAGGGGAAAGGGTAAACCCGTAGTGGGTAACGCTCCGGTTGCCACGCCAATGTTTAACAACGCTTGGCCTACCATCATCACCATCACACCAATAGCAATTAAACGTTTCACCCGATGAGAACAGTTAAGAGCAATCCTCAACGCAAAGGTTGCATAGGTAAATAATAATAGCAGTAAAAGAATGCTACCCAAAAAGCCAAATTCTTCTGCATACACGGAGAAAATAAAATCAGTATATTGAATAGGAAGATAGAACAATTTCTGCACAGACTGTCCATAACCTACCCCAAACGTTCCCCCTGATCCAACTGCCATCAAACTTTGTACCAACTGATAACCATTACCCAAAGGATCAGCCCAAGGATCAAGAAAAGCGGTGATCCGTTTACGCTGATATTCTCGTAAACTAATACTGACAAAAGCAGTTAATAAACCTCCTAAAGCGGTGGTCGTTAAATATAGACTGGGAATACCAGACGCTAGGGCAATTAACCATATACTCATACCACATAAAGCTGTGGTACTTAAATTCGGTTGTAATAAAATAGCAGCTAAAATAACTGCAAAAATACCAACCCATTGCAGTCTCACTCGCCAAGAATGACGATGCCAAAAGCCAAAAATATAGGCACTTTGCAGCACTAAAAAAGGTTTCATTAATTCCGAAGGTTGGATCAAAACAGGGCCCAATTTAATCCAACGGGTAGCCCCGTAAACTTCATGACCTAACCCTGGAACGAGAGTCGATAAAATTAATCCCAAAAGAATAAAAATACACCAAGGGGCAAATCTGATCAGGTATTGTAGAGGCGATCGCACAATTATGTTAAACCCTTGTAACCCGATCCAGATCCAAATGGTTTGGCGCATAACGTAATACCAACCGTTCCCAGTTTCTGCTAAAGCAACGGGATAAGAAGCAGAAAATAGAGCAATTAACCCTAGAGATAGCCAAAGAAAGGTTAACCAGCGTAAAAAGCGGGCTTCTTTCGACCAGTCTTCTACTGTTGGATCGAGAATGGGAATAAAGTACCTTAGCATTAATCGTTTTTGACCCTAAGATTTAGGATGACTCCATAGCTTAGTTGAGTTAATAGTCTAGTTACATAGGATGTACTAATATGGCTAAGAGTTCCCGTTCTTTATAACTAAATTGTGATGTTTCTAATCTAGCCAATTTTCATTAGCTCTTTCAAAAATATCGTCAATGGTCTGATCTCGATATAATTGTTGAGAAATCTCTACATAATCTGTGCTATTTTTTTGTAAAATGCTAAGAAATCTTAATGCTCCTGTTGCTCCTAAAGATTGATTTAATGCTTCAATTCCTTTTAGTAAAATTTCTTGATCATCTATCATTTGTTTGCTTTTCATTAAGTCTCCTCCTGTCTAATATAATCAATAGGATTCATAATATACATTGGTAAGCTTAATTTGTTGGCTTTTTTAATCAAACTATCATCACAAGTTATAAAAAAATTAGCCTTGATATAATCAGCACAAGCTACATGAACAGCATCTTTAGATGATAATCCCTGTATTTGTTGAAACGAGTTCGCCAATTGATAAATTTGTGTATTCGGAGCTATTTTAATTGTACATAATCTAGACAATCTTAAAACTTCTTGTTTTCTTTGAGAAAAAGGACAGAGTAGGGTTTCATCTTGGTGCATAAATGACCAAGCTAAATTAATATCGTCCGCTTCTGCTTGTAGAAATATGTTTTGACAAGCTAATGCTTCAATTTGTATTCTAATTTGTCGTAGGTCATCAAATCCTCGTTGAAAGCAATTATAGTCTAGATAAATGAGATTTTTCATCCAATAGTTAAAATATTTAACCCTTATATTTTGAAGCGATGCAACTAGACTCCCAGAGGGAAACCGCATCTCATCAACCTATTATAAAACTATAATAAACCCCCAAAGCCAAACCTTGAGGGATACCTATATTTGAGGAGAATTATAATTGCTTAGAAATTATGCTATTGAAAATTTGGCTATTAATTACTTATTTTTGGGAAATAAGTTTTAATAGCTCCTGGATTCTCCCCCCCCGCTTATTTTGTCAAGATATGTATGTTTAAGTTTTTATTAAGCTAAATTTCATACAGTAGTATATAAAGTTCCCCGTTGTTGATAGGAACGGTTTAAAGAAGCGATCGCTTGTTGTAAGGTTTCGACTTCCATACAAGTTCCTCCCATTGCCCCTGCCATAGTGGTAATATGTTCTTCCATGAGGGTTCCGCCGATATCATTGCAACCCCATCGCAAGGCTTCTGTTGCACCGTCTAAGCCCAATTTTACCCAACTGGGTTGATGATTAGGTATCCATTTTCCTAGAAAAATTCGAGACACTGCGGTTAGTAATAAAGTCTCTTTTAAACTGGGTTGCTCTCGTTTGACACGGTTTCTGAGAGCTAAAGGAGCATCTTTTCCCACAAAAGGAAGAAGAATAAATTCTGTTATTTTAGCTGAATAATTTTTTTCAATGGCTGTTTTTTGTAGGGTTCTTACATGACTTAAATGTTGTATTTGTTGTTGAGGGGTTTCGATATGCCCACAAAGCATGGTACTGGTGGTATTTAAGCCTAAGGAATGGGCTAAACTAACAATCTTCAACCAGGTTTGGGTATTTATTTTTTCAGGGCAAATAATACGCCTTACGTTATCGTCTAAAACTTCTGCTGCTGTTCCTGGCATTGAACCCAAACCAGCTTTTTTTAAGGCTATAATAACCTCAGCATAACTCAGTTTATCTTCTCTAGCAATAAATTGGATTTCTTGGGGGGAAAAAGCGTGTAGATGAAGGTTAGGAAATGTTTGTTTGAGACTAATAATTAATTGTTGATAATATTGTAGAGAACTCTCGTTTAGTTTAGCTTGAGGGTTTAAACCTCCCTGCATACAAATTTCTGTCGCCCCTCTTTTTACTGCATCGGTAGCTTTTTCAATAATTTGTTCTGTATCTAACCAAAATGCGCCGTCATCTCCTAGATCTCGTCGAAAAGCACAAAAGTTGCAATGTTGCTCACAAATGTTGGTAAAGTTTATATTACGATTAATAATATATGTTACCGTATTGCCGACTTGTTTTTGACGGAGTTTATCCGCAGTTTGACGAATGACATCAATTATGGTTTCATCAGTTTGAGATAAAAGTGTAACCCCATCGGTTTCTGATAATTCTCTATCATTTTCTACGTCTTCTAAAATTGTTTTTATTGTTTTTATTTGATTCACCATAGGAGGGTCAAAACTAAAAAATAAATAAGTATTCTCAAATGATTATATCAAATATTGGATTAATTTTAAAAGGTTAATTAATTGATGAAACTTTCTACAAAAACCATTAATATATTTCTTTTAGCTGCGATCGCCTCTGCTGTGATTCTCAGAATTATCAATTTAAGCAGTCGAGAATTTTGGTACGATGAGGTCCTATCTTTACTTCTAGCGACTGGACAAAAAGCAGGATATCAAACCCCTAAAGATGTACCCGTTATTTTAGCAAATTATACCAGTTTATTAAGTCTTCCTGTTGAAAATAGTTTTTCTGATTTTATCATCACCTTTGAGAAGTTTCTGAAAGGATTAGTGGCCGAACCTCATCCTTTTCTCTTCTTTTTAGAACAGCATTTTTGGTTAAGATTGTGGGGAAATTCTCAAGCAGCAATGCGCAGTATTATTGTTTTATTTAGTTTAGGATCGATGGGATGCGCTTATGGATTAGGAAGAAAATTATTAGGGTTTCAAGGAGGTTTATTATTTGCTGCTTTTCTAGGATTAAATCCTTATTATCTTTTTCATTCTTTAAATGTAAGAATGTATTGTTCTTTAGTTTTTTGGGTTTTATTAAGTAGTTGGTCTTTACTAGAACTAATCACATTAAATACATCAGAAGTTAACAAAAATAGGTCTAAACCATCTCAGATTTTCTGGACAATTTTATTGATTTTTTCCGCAGCGTCAGGGTTGATGACATTTTACTACTTTGCTGTTTTCTTTTTAGTCTTTGCTTTGTTAGTTTTATTTTTAGATCGACGAAGATGGTGGCAATATGCACTTTATTTAATTAGTAGTATTATCATTACCCTTCCTTGGGTTTGGTGGGGAACAAGACAACAAATGAGAAACGCTGACTTAGGTAGATTCTCAAGTAAAGGCGGTTTTATAACTGCAATTGTTAGACATTTACAAGAATTTTTTGATGTATTAGGCACTCATTTATTAATTGGTGATTGGTCAAGTATTTTACCTCATTTTATCGTAACAACTTCAGGATTTTTAATTTTTATTGGTTTACTTTATTGTATCTGGAATCTATACAAAAAAAATCAAATTCAATTATTAATTATTAGTTTTGTGTTAGGATTATTTCCTTTGTTATTAATGTTAATGCTAGATATTATTACAGGAAAATTTACTCTAGGATTCGGGTTTGGACGTTCTGTAATTTTTGTTTTGCCTGGATGCTTATTATTATTAGTCATTTGGATAGAAAAAGCAGGTATTAAGTTTAAAAATATTGTTATTGTAAGCACACTATTACTGTATTTGGGAATTAATATTGCTGATTTTAGTTTACGTTCTCGTCAAATGTTTCATCAGGTAGCAGATATCATTAATGAACAACCAAATACCCCTACTTTAATTATAATGAATTCTCAAGCGTGGGGTCATGTTTTAAGATTAGCTTATTATCTTCCCACCACTTCACCTATTAGTTTATTAGCACAAAAATCTGATCAATTATCTCCTATTTTAGCAGAAAACTTAAGTAATAATCCTGAACAGTATCAACGAATTTTATGGTTAGATAGTGAACGTCCCGTTTGGGGAAAACCAAGCACAGAAGAGCAAAAACAAGCGGTTAAAACTGTGTTGGATAATGATTATAATTTACAAACTTCTCAAAGATTAGTGGGAACCTGGGAGTTAGATAATTTTAATTTGAGTGTTTATGAAGAAAAAGAGATGAAATAAGTTAAAAATTTAAAGAGTTATATAACAATCTTAATTATTATCGTTTTGGGATTGTTTTGTTAATAACTTCAAAATTTCTACAATGTCTTGCTGACGGTTAGAAAGTTCAGTTTGTCGTTGATCTAATTCTTCATGTCGCTGATAGATATTACGTTGAAACTGTGTATGAGTTTCGGCCATTTGTGCTTGAGATAATGCAAGATCAGCCATTACTTGATAGAGTCTAGCGCGATCGCGTTGAGCTTCTTGTTGACTAACTGCTATATTATTAGTTAAAGCTTCAATAGAACGAGCATTAGAATCCACTCTTTTTTGAAGTGCTTCAATAGAACGAGCATTGGAATCTACTCTTTTACCAATCTCTTCAATAAGAGCTTCTATGCGATCTAAACGATTATTATCTGATTCACTCATAGTTTTACTTTCATAACTCTTACATTCCATTATAGAGTATTACTGGTTTTTCCCACGGACTCCGTATCCTAACCCAAACCCTCCTAATGCAGATATTGCTGCTGTAATTATTTTTTCAGAAAGTTGAATATCTTTGGTTAAACCTGTATAAATAAGAATCATTTTTTTTCTTACCTTTATCTTTTTCCATATTCTGAAAATTATTTTTCTTGTAATAGTTCTATGATAGCCCATGATAAAGCTTTTTGGTTCAGCTTTAAAGTAATTTCTTCAAGTTTTTGTTGGACTTTTTTTTCAATCATTTGCTCTACTTTTCGGGAATAAAGCTGACGAATTAGATAATCACAAGTGGTATAACTAATATCTCCAGACTCGTAAAGAGATTTAACATACTCTACCATTGTAGTGATATAGTTATCCTCTAAAAAACTAGAAATGTTTTCACTACTTGGGTTAATTGTATTTAACTTTTTAGCGAGAGTAGATGTCGACATTAATTTTAATCGCTTTTTATTCTTATCTTTGCCCTTAACTATATCACATCATCCTTATCCTTATCCTTACCGTTATCTTTATCTTATCATCCTTATCTTTATCTTATCGTTTCGGTTTGATTAGGTGGGCATTGCCCACCCTACTGTTTAGATTTTAGCTTCTTCTTTGACTAATTTCTCCCATCCTAATTCTTTGAGGTTATTATTCCGACGGAGGGGACGAGTTGCTAACTCTAAGATGTCTCTTGCATTGGTAAACCCATGAATTTGTGCAAAGGTAAATTCCACAGACCATTTTGTATTTATTCCCCTTGCTTCTAAGGGGTTAGCGTGGGCCATCCCTGTAATAACTAGATCAGGTTTTAATTCATAAATGCGTTGAATTTGATTATAATTGTCAGGTTTCTCGACAATTTTAGGTACAGGTACGCCCATTTCATTGCAGGTTTTTTCGAGAAAATCTAATTCCGCTTTTTGGTATCTTTTATCCATATAAGGAATACCAATTTCAGGACAAGTCATCCCACAACGAATTAAGAACCGGGCCAAAGAAACCTCTAATAAATTATCACCCATAAAGAAAACAGACTTACCCCGAATGAGTTTAATATAGTCTTCTAAACTCTCCCAAATTTTGGCTTCTCTTTCTTCTAACCCTTGGGGTTCAATATTGAAAACAGAGCATATTTTTTCTATCCATGCACGGGTTCCATCGGGTCCAATGGGGAAAGGTGCGCCTATTAATTTACACTTACGACGACGCATTAAAGTAGTAGCGGTTCGTGATAGGAATGGGTTAACCCCACTAACATAATACCCTTCATCAATTACAGGTAATTCTGTATATCTTTTTGATGGCAACCAACCTGAAATTTTCACCCCTTGTTTCTTCAATTCTAGGGTTAAGTTCGTAACAACAGGATCGGGCAAAGATCCAAATAAAACTAACGGAGGATGATCTTGATATTCAGATTCTTCTTGTTTGATATCTTCTTTTTTTCTGCCAAAGTTTAATAACTTATGAATGGCGTTTCTTTCTTCTTTTTCTTCCTCTTGTTGAACATTTTTAGGACATTTATGCGCCATGGCAGCTAAGACGGTATCTTCCCCTTGAGTAAAGGCATAATCTAAGCCATTTGCTCTTGCTGTAACGATAGGAATACCGATTTCTGCTTCTAATTTAGGGGCTAACCCTTCTAAGTCCATTTTAATGATTTCGGTGGTACAAGTACCGATCCAAACAATTACACTGGGGTTGCGATCGCGTTTTATTTGCAAACACAATCTTTTCAGTTCTTCGTAATCGTTCAATTGAGCCGAAATATCCCCTTCTTCTAATTCTGCCATTGCATAACGGGGTTCAGCAAAGATCATTACTCCCATCGCATTTTGTAGGAAGTAACCGCAGGTTTTTGTTCCAATGACTAAGAAGAAACTGTCTTCTATTTTTTGGTATAACCAAGCAACACAACTAATAGGGCAAAAGGTGTGATAATTGCCGGTTTCGCATTCAAATTGTAAGGATGTGGGTTCTTGTGCCAGTGTCATAATTTAAAGTTCTCCTTTACTTAATTGTTGTCTAATTCGTTCAATTTCTTCCGTGTCTGAAGAGTTTAAGTGTGGATTTTTTGCTCTCTCTTCTGCCCGTTTTTTGAGTTCAGTTTCTGGATCAAAATGTAACCCTAGAACTTCTACAAGTCTATTACCATCAGAATTTAATTCACAAAAAGGTGGCATCCACATTGATAAAGTTGGTTCCAAGGCAGTAATAGCACCTAAAATAATGTCAGCACAGGGTCTTTTACCATCACCAGGGGTTTTATGCCACCAACTTCTAGAGTCCATTAAAGCTTTAATCCAACAACGGTTAATTTGATAATAATCTAACCATTTATCAGGTAACGTCGCCTTAATTTGTTCAAACGTCATCATCAGATTTATCCTAATAGTAACCTGTAGGTTGGGGAGAGGAACGAAACCCAACATCAAAGAACAAAATTGACCTTATCTTGTTGGGTTATGCTGTCGCTAACCCAACCTACTTTTTACACCATCATCATGTCTAACGCTTCCTCTTCTGTTTGTTTAGGTGTTTGAGGATTAAGATAGAAATCAGACAATAAACTGAATAATTCTCTGTCTTGAGCATCATTAGGAACCACCCCTTCCGGCATCGCTAATAATTGATCTGCAATGTTTAAATAATAATTGCAAACATAGTCAAGAGAAGGATCACTTTCTGTCATTTCAAACAAGGTTTTACCCTTAACCCGTGATACCCGAATATCCTCAATTAACGGTAAAATTTCTAACACCGGCATGGGAACTGCTTCTACATATTTATCAATTAAATCACGCTTAGAAGTCCGATTACCAATTAACCCGGCTAAACGTAACGGATGGGTACGCGCTTTCTCTCTCACCGAAGCAGCAATGCGGTTAGCAGCAAACAACGCATCAAAACCATTATCCGTAACAATTAAACAATAGTCAGCATAGTTCAAAGGTGCAGCAAACCCACCACAAACAACGTCCCCTAATACGTCAAATAAGATAACATCGTACTCATCAAACGCATTGAGTTCCTTAAGGAGTTTGACAGTTTCTCCTACCACATAACCCCCACAACCGGCACCAGCAGGAGGTCCCCCTGCTTCTACACAGTCAACCCCTGCATATCCTTTGTAGATAACATCTTCAGGCCAGATATCTTCGTAGTGAAAGTCTTTCTCTTGTAAGGTGTCGATGATAGTAGGAATAAGAAATCCAGTTAGAGTAAATGTACTATCATGCTTGGGATCACAACCAATTTGTAGTACCTTTTTACCTCGTTTCGCTAAAGCGGTGGAGATGTTGCAACTGGTGGTTGATTTTCCGATACCACCTTTTCCGTAAACTGCGAGTGTTAAAGTCAAGGGTTTACTCTCCTGCGATGAAAATAATGCTTGTTATGACTGGGTTGTTACACAGTCTGTTTGTCAATCTCATTACTCGCATTATGGAACAAGTGGCTCACATTTCCAAGAGGACTCAAGGATAAATTAGGTAGTATTTTAAAGTAAAAATTTGAATATAAAAGAAAAATTGTAATATAGTCGCTTCAATAATTTATAAAGAGTTAAAATGGTTTTAATCAAGTTTTGTGTTCCGTATTCTAATAATTGGGAACAATATAAAAATATTAGGGTGTAAGCGATCGCTCATATTGAAGTTAAAATCGCTAAATTTCTCATTATATAAAGCTTTTGTGGATTTATTATTACGATCTTGCAAGGGGATAAAACAGCTAAAAATTAATTAATGTAACAAAAAAGGGTCATTTTTCCCTTAGTTAAGGGACTAAAAAAGGTGTTAGAAAGAATTTTATAAAGAATAGTTACAATTTCTTCTGTAAGTAGTCGGACATAAATAGGGTTAGGTATGGCGAAACCTTTCCTAACCCTCAGACTATCTATAACTATTGAGCTAAATTGTTACTTCCGTAAGCATCGATCTCGAAAGCAGGAACGCGATCGCTATCTATGTCCTTACCTGTTACAGATTTAGCTATTTTCTCAAAGGACTCAGAATTCCAGTTTCTTTCGTGAATGGTTTTGGTTTGCTCACCACGGAAGTATGCTTGTGTCCCGATCACAGCAGCAGCTACCCAACCAACGATTAATAAGGCAATAACAAGGGTTAACATAATTTTTTTTCCTTTATGAACTTTGATTAACTTATGTAAATAAATGTAACAAACTATTGCAAAAAAGATCAACCTATCTTATGTACGGTTTTCACCACATCTGAATAGTGATAACTGAATTACCCCGTTGTCTAAGAATGCCTTGAGCCGATCATCATTCATAATAAGGAATAGATTGTCACGAAAAGGTTGTATGGTTTCACCCCTTGATTTCCAATTGGTTAACGCAGCACGACAAGGAGACTGTCAAACCGTAGAAACCTTATTAACAAAAGGAGCGCACGTCAATGGGACGGATTTACAAAATACCAGTGCCTTGATGTATGCAGCGCAAAGAGGACACCGCGAAGTTGTACAGTGTTTATTATCCGCAGGGGCAAACGTTAATCAACAACGGCCTTTTTCTGGTTTAACTGCCTTGATGTTTGCTGTAGCGGCCAATCGGGTTGAAATCGTCCAAGATTTAATTGCAGCCCAGGCACAAGTCAATCAAACCAATGATGATGGCAATACAGCCTTAATGATTGCTGTCTATAAAGGACATACAGACATCGTTACCCAGTTAATTACTGCTGGGGCTGATATTCAGCATCGCAATAAACAGGGTGATACGGCTTTAAAATTGGCCATTAAAGGGGATCATCCTGAAGTTATTGACCTCCTTCCCCATACCGAAGCAGAATTAACCCATCAACAAGCTTTAGTTTTTGCCATTCGTTGTGGCAGTTTAAGAGTGTTTCAAGCTCTATTGACCCCTGAAACCGAGATTGATGCCCCTGATAGTGAAGGAGAAACCCTATTATCCTTAGCTGCTGCTGAAGGTAAAACCGCCATTATCCAAGCTTTATTAGCTACAGGAGCGAAGGTTAACCAACGAGATGAGGAAGAAGAAACCCCCTTACATTACGCTACCGTAGAAGGGCATTTAGAAGCGGTCAAAGCATTGTTAGCAGGAGGAGCAAGTGTTCATTTAGCTAACCAATTTGGGGATACTCCTCTCATTTTAGCTGTGGTACAGGGACATACAGACATTGTGCGAGAATTGTTGCAATATGGGGCTGATCCTAACCGTAAAAATTATGGGGAAACCCCTTTGACTTTGGCCATAGCAAACGGCAATTTAGATGTTATTCGAGTTTTATTGGATGGAGGAGCCGATCCTAACACCCGATTACCCAATGGACGTACAGGGTTAATGAAGGCAGCGGATGAGGGAAATCTTGCCCTCTTACGTTTGTTACTGAATGCAGGAGCTAATGTAACTCTTAAAGATCAAACTGGAGCAACAGCCTTGATGTGGGGATCTCATCGCGGTTACATTGAGGTGGTTAAAGTATTACTAGAAGTAGAAAATGTTAACTTAGATGAAAAAAACCAGAGTGGTTATACAGCTTTGTCTTTAGCCCAATATAATAATTATCCTGAAGTGATTGAATTGTTAAAAAAGGCAGGAGCCAGTTGATGAAGTTAGAAGTTCCTCCCTACGCTGTGGCGAAACTGCACAGAAGTGACAATTATTAATTATTAATCTAGAAATGCTCATGCGAACTTATCAGTTAATTGCCCCTGCTAAAATTAATTTGTATTTAGAAATTATTGGCGATCGCCCCGATGGTTATCACGAATTAGTGATGATTTTACAAAGTATTGAATTAAGCGATCGCCTCGAAATTCGCTCCAATGGAACTCAGGGCATTAATCTACATTGTAATCATCCGTTAGTTCCCCTAGATAATACGAATATTGCTCATCGGGCTGCTCAATTGATGATCGATCAATTTCCCCAAGCATTTGCTAATTATGGAGGGGTTGAGATTACTATTGATAAGCAAATTCCTGTGGCTGCGGGATTAGCTGGAGGCTCAACAGATGGGGCTGCTGTGTTAGTGGGATTAAATTTATTATGGGAATTAGGATTAACGATTCCCCAGTTACAAAAGTTAGGGGAAAAATTGGGATCAGATGTGCCATTTTGTGTGGGGGGAGGAACAGCGATCGCAACTGGAAGAGGAGAAAAATTAGATCCCATTCAAGATTTAGACAATTTATGGGTTGTTCTTGCTAAATATAATAATCTTTCTGTTTCTACTCCTTGGGCTTATAAAACCTATAAACAACAATTTGGAGAGAGTTATATCAATGATAGTATGGGAATTCAATCTCGTACTTCTCAACTTCATTCCGGTCCGTTGGTACAAGCAATTAGTCACAAAGAGGGAGAAAAAATAGGAAAATTATTACACAACGATCTAGAAAAAGTTGTCTTACCTGAATATTCCCAAGTTACTCAATTAAAAGAGATTTTACAACAAGCAGGAGGCTTAGGAACGATGATGTCAGGATCGGGTCCAACTATATTTACTTTATGTCAGTCCCACAGCGAAGCAGAAACGATAAAAAAAATAGCGAGACAAGCAATTGAAGATCCTAATTTAGAATTTTGGGTAACTAAATTATCCAGTAATGGCATTCAAATTGTTTAAAAGTTTTTTGACTGTTCATTAACCCATGTTCTAAAAGCTTTCATAGTTTTATTTCGCCCTACTGTTTTAACTTGCTTTACATATTTTGGAATAATTTGTTTAAGGGGAAAATTAGGAAAATGGGGACTATATTCAACCTCTGTGTAATTGCCATTTTCTAAAACATTTATTTGTAATTCTCCTTTCTCAAATCGCCATAATTCAGGAACACCTAAAATAGAATAAATCTCTCGATGAGTACGAGAAGTAACGTCAATTTCTAAAGCTAAATCCGGAGGTGGATCAATCGTTAAATCTAACCGATCTTTTCCTCTTACTTTAGCTTCATTTTCAATATAAAAGCAATTATCAGGTTCAATTCCTTGCTGCATCAATTCATTTTTAAATGTCGTTGAACCTAAGGGATAACATTCAATATCTAACTCTTCTAAAAGAATTTTAATTAAATCACCAATAATTTCTTTATTTCGTTCATGTTCAGGTAACGGAGTCATAATTTCTAAAGTATGATGATGATAAGCAATTTTACTTGCTCTATGTTCTCCTAATTCGTCTAAAATTTGTTCAAATTCATCCCAAGTAACCTCTTTTAACAAGATTTTTTGTCCTGGGGGAATATCAAAGCGTTTTAACTCTAGTAACATAGTTTGATCTTGTGACTTTATGTCTATTATCCATAAAAAATCTCTCATCAACTATATGAGAGAGTGACAAATAATTAAGTTTAATCTTTCAGGGATGTTTATTGCTTCTTCGCTTTGGCTAATTTTCGCTTAAATGCAGTACCAAAAGCGATCGCTGATCCTGCCCCTAAAATAGTTAACGGTTCAGGAACTGTTTGAACATCATAACCGACTGGAAGCAAAATATTAAACCCTCTAAAACTTAAGATGATCATCGCAATTGATACAATTTCTGCCAATCAACCACGATACAATAAAAATAGGACTAATCAATCATCCATCTGTCTATCCTGCTATTGCTGCCTTTAGGCAAGATTACTGAACGCAAGGGAAACTTTACCTTATGCTCCAATCTAATCTACATCTCGTCAATTCCCATGTAGATAACCATCAGGTTTCTGAACATCACCATAGTACCCAAACTCATCAACTTCATAAACCTGAATTATCCTTAGAAGAAGTTAACCAAACCCTAGAGAATGCAAACGCTCAACAGGTTGTAGAATGGGCTAGAGACACTTTTGGGGATGGGTTGGTTATGAGTACCAGTTTTGGTATTCAAGCTGCGGTTATGCTCCATTTAGTAACCCAAGTGGTGCCAGATATTCCCGTTATTTGGGTAGATACAGGTTATCTTCCTGCGGAAACCTATCGTTTTGCCCAAGAATTGAGCGATCGCCTCCAACTTAATTTAAAGGTTTATCAATCAACCTTAACCCCTGCTAGAATGGAAGCTCTTTATGGTAAACTCTGGAACCAACACGATCTAGAATCCCTTAATCGCTACGATTTTATCCGTAAAGTAGAACCAATGCAACGGGCGTTAAAAGAACTTCAAGCGACTGCATGGTTAGCAGGGTTACGTCGTCAACAAACGGAACATAGAAAGTCTTTAGAAAAAGTTGAGTTACAAGGGGAACAATATAAAGTTTATCCCATTTTAACCTGGAATTCTCGCGATATTTATCATTATTTGACTGCCCACGATTTGCCCTATCACCCCTATTTTGATAAAGGATATGTTACTGTAGGAGACTGGCATTCTAGTCGTCCAGTAACGGCTGGGGATGAAAATGAACGGGATAGTCGTTTTCATGGCGTTAAACAAGAGTGTGGCCTACATTTACCCCTGTCTCCCGAAGCAGCAGAAAGTTTAGATTCAAGTACCCTTTAACAGCCCTTCGGGCGAGGCAGAAGGCAGGGGGCAGGAGGGAAAATTCTCTTAGATAAAATAACCCTCTTTCCCTAATTTTACCATTTTTTTATCATAATCAATCTAGAAGAATTATTTGATTCTTTCGATATTATTAGATTAATATCGCTCCTCTTCGGAAGGATTGATTAAAATGTTAGCTATTTTTCCCTTAATAACTTTATTACTACTTTTCTTCATCTTGTATCAACCTAAGCAAGATTGGCGTAGATCTTATCTATCTGCTGTTATTATTTTAGGAAGTTTGATCGCTCTTTCTACGGAATTATTGAGCTTAATCAACTCGATCAATTATCCAATAATAATCAGCTTTTGGATAATTACTAATCTAGTATTAGCAGGATTTTATTACCGCAGAGTCTCTAAAAAACAGCAACTTTTTCCGTTATTTAGCTTTCCAAAGATAACCAAGCTCTCAGGGCTAATTTTGGCAGGAATTATGATAATTATTGTGCTAGTGGGTATAGTTAGTCCTGAAAATTACTCAGCTAAGTTAATGGATAAATCGCCATATAATCAGTTCAATTATTGTGCATTGATTGCTATTAGGTCAAGTAAAGATGAACCTATTGAAGAGATGCAAGTGAATAAACAATTATTTATTGAAAACTGGTCAAGCTCCTCAGTTAAGCTACTTTTACCCAAAAATTAAAGGAATAGGAAACAGAAAACGGTGAACTCAATAATTAAGGATGACAATCTCTGAGAATTTTGATGTCCTTTAGAATTAAAGTAAACTTTCTATTGGCCTAGATCATGAAAAAGTCCGTGAATAGTGCTTCTGAAACTCCCAAATACTCTTTTATTATTCCCATCTATAACGAAGAAGAAACAATTCCCCAACTCTACCATCGCGTAAGCAAGGTAATGACTCGCCTTGATGGTTTAGTGGAATTAATTTTAGTTAACGATGGTAGTTGGGATAAATCCCTCAAACTCATTCGAGAACTACATCAAACAGATCCCAGAGTGTGTTATCTTAGTTTAGCCCGTAATTTTGGACACCAGACAGCCGTAACGGCTGGACTTAATTTTGCTAGGGGTCAAGTGATAATCGTTCTCGATGCCGACTTACAAGATCCACCTGAGTTAATCCCTGAGATGATTGACAAATGGAGACAGGGTTATGAAGTCGTCTATGCTCAGCGTCTCAAACGCAAGCAGGAAGGATGGTTTAAGCGGTTTACAGCCTATTTATTCTACCGTCTTCTTAAACGATTAGCGGACGTGGATATTCCGGCGGATACGGGGGATTTTTGTTTAATGGATCGGCAGGTAGTCAATGTTCTCAATGCCATGCCAGAAAGAAATCGCTATATTAGGGGTTTGAGAGCTTGGATTGGTTTTCGGCAAACCGCCGTTAAATTTGAGCGAGATCCTCGCTATGCCGGAGAAGTTAAGTACACTTTCCGTAAGTCCTTTTCCCTAGCCTTAAATAGTCTAATTTCGTTTTCGAGAGTTCCTTTAAGACTATCAACATATCTAGGGTTACTTTCTGCTGCGGTGGCATTACTGATGGCGTTGTTGGTGCTTTATTGGCGTTTGTATGACCCCAACTCCCCCATTACAGGATTGGCCACCATTATGATTGCGATTTTCTTTTTAGGGTCAGTTCAACTTGTATGTCTTGGCATCTTAGGGGAATATATTGGGCGAATCTATGAAGAGGTTAAAGGAAGACCATTGTACACTTTGGGCGAAGTTGGTGGTTTTCATAATTTAACTAAAAACAGAACATAGAAAGTCTTGACTTCAATTTTTCCAATCAAGTACATATCATTGGAGACTAAGAGAGTGTTTGTTAAAGGAACATTAAGCACCAGTTTTGTAGGGTGGGCAAAGTTTTCTAATTTACAGGTAGCCCAGATAAATCTCGGAATTTGCCCACCCTACGGTCTGATAGTAGTATAGAACGAGATACAGATTTCAAGGCAAAGGTGTATGCTAAAGCAGAAATAACCGATTATTGGGTTTTGGATCTAACCAATCGTCAATTGTATATTTTTCGTCAACCTTTTCAGGGTGAATATCAGCAAAAAACAATTTTATTGGATGAAAATGAAGTGTCTAGTTTAGCTTTTGAAGAGATTTACATTAAAGTGAAAGAAATGTTACGATCACAATAATTACGGCTCTTTATATAGAATATATTATACCGTATTTAGCACTCCTAAAATAATTAAGAGTAAAGCTAATGAGTTGGATGTTTTGTTAAGTTTTGTTCATCAACCTAACCTGGAACGGCGATCGCATTAGATGGTTCGTATAATTAGTAACAATATAGTCGAAAGAGCGAGCTTGAATAATATCCGTATTTTTTGCTATAATGCAAGAAATATTAATGAAGAGGAGCTTTTTCTAGAAGACAAAAACCTAGACAATCCTAAACAGAAATAGACATTATGTCTAGGATTTTCCGCCCAGGCCAGGAAAATTGCCGATTCTGGAGAGCCTTGATTCAGATATAATAGAATGTTAAGAGAAATCTGGATAATCTATGTACGCAATTAAGAGAGAATT
>JASJDW010000372.1 GCA_030064955.1 Crocosphaera sp. | reverse complement strand
GAATCGCCTCTGGGTTAAAGGACCAGAAGACTTTAATGTAAGCGAACTCGTTGAATCAGAAATCCTTTCGCAGTGATGTTTGGAGAATCCACGCACTTATAGGGCGTGGAGTATGTCAAAATAGATTGGTAGTCGCTTGCCTTTGAGATTGTCCCGTTAATAATAAACCGGCTTGGGGTTCACTCCAACGCACCATCCAACTCGGTTGAATCCCTAAAATAACGATTAAAATAGCTAAAGCAAACGCCGGAAGACGTTCAGACCATAGTACCCTCGGTATTTGCGATAATTCAGGGGTTAAGCGACCAAAGAAAACCCTGTTAACCATCAATAAGAAATAAACTGCCGTTAATCCACTGCCTACTAAACAAAGTAACGTTTGTAGCGGAAAGATAGGGAAACTACCCCGAAACACCAAAAATTCAGCAATAAAGCCCACCATTCCAGGAATACCAGCACTAGCCATCACCCCTAAAATCATTAAACTGCCCGTAATGGGTAAACCCCGTTGAGGGTTTAATAAACCCCGTAAAAAGTCTACATCTCGGCTTCCTGTCTTCTTGTAAACTACCCCGACTAGCAAGAATAACATAGCAGAAATTAAACCATGACTAACCATTTGAAATGTTGCTGCGGTGATACTTAAACGAGTTGTTGCTGCTGCTGCCAATAAAATGTAAGCCATGTGAGCAATGGAAGAGTAAGCTACCACCTTCTTCATATCCTTTTGGACAATGGCACAGGAAGCCCCATATAACGCACTAATGGCTGCTAGGGTTGCTAACCAAGGCGCCATATAAGTCCAAGCATCGAGAAATAAACCGACACCAAAGCGCAAGAGTCCATAAGTTCCTAATTTTAGTAACACCCCTGCCAATAACACAGACACAGGGGTAGATGCTTCAACGTGCGCGTCAGGAAGCCAAGTATGGAAGGGAAAAATAGGTATTTTAATGGCTAACCCAATAAGTAAAGGTGCAAGTAGTAATAATTGGGTAGAAAGGGGTAGAGTATGTTCCCTTAATGGCTCGTAGTCAAACGTAGATGCTCCTGAAAGCCACACTAACCCTAAAAATGATGCTAAAACCAAAATTCCTGAAACGGCGGTGTATAAAAGAAATTTCATGGCAGCGTAACCCCGTTTGCTACCACCCCAAATAGCGATGAGGAAGTAAAGGGGGATAATTTCTAACTCATAAAAGAGGAAAAATAAGAGAACATCTTGGGATAAAAATGCTCCTGATACTCCACTATTTAAGACTAAAATTATGGCGTAATAAAACCGCGATCGCTCTAAGGTTTTACTACTAGAATAGATAGCTATTAGAGTCAATAAACTATTCAGAAAGACTAAGGGAAAAGATAATCCATCCACTCCCAAGTGATAGTTTAAACCAATACCTGTAATCCAAGGAATATATTCACTCAATTGAATGTTAGGATTATTGATATCAAATTTAAACGCAATAACCAGGGTTAAAACCAATAAAATACTGGTACAAAAAAGACCTAAAGAACGATAAAAATTATTGTCTTGTTTGCCTGGTAAAAAAGCGATTACGATTGCTCCAATTAACGGTATAACAATTAAAGCACTGAGCATGATTAAATTTGCCTCTCTTACTGAAATAGTAACATGATGTTATTAAACATAGTCATTATGCAGCTAAAAATGTTGACCAAAAATCAGTAATTGCTGACCATTGACCACTCAACATAAACCACAGTAAAAAGCTTACCCCAATCAAAATGGTTAGTATATAAAATTGGGATTGACCAGATACATTATATTTCAAAGCATTACCACTAAAAATTGTGAACAAACTGACCAAGTTAACGGCTCCATCAACCACATAGCGATCAAACCAAGCTGTTAAACGAGCAATATTAGCCACCAGTGCCACTACCGTAAACTCATAAACCTTATCCAAATAAAAATCATAAGCAAATAAATCTTGGAAGAAACGTAAATAAAAATTCGCCAGTCGTTCCCAAGCGCGACGAATGGGACGAAAAACGCCGACTAAACAACCTAATAAACCCGATAAAACAAGTAAGGGAATTGCCCATTGAACCGCTAATGAACTATTGTCTGATAAAGGCGTAACTTGGGATAACCACAACGGCCAACGAATGGGAGCTAAGGGAGCAATTAAGGTGAGAATGGTTAACGTTACCATGGGGAAAGCCATAGGCCAAGCCACCTCTGGCGCACGACGGGTTTTCTTCTGGGGTGTACCTAAAAAAACCGAACGGAAAATACGGGTTAGGTTAAAGGCACATAAGGCGTTGACAAAAACTAATATGGCTAATAACCATAACGACACATTCCAAGAGCCATCAAACCATTTTGCCCAAGTCCAAAACATCCCCATCGGCAGTAAGGCTACCATGGCCGCAGAACCTACCACGAAAGCAGTGGTAGTAGCGGGCATTCTTGACCATAAACCCCCCATTTCTGTGATATTTTGGTCACTGGTAGTTAAAATAGCTGCACCCGCACTCATAAACAATAACGCTTTGGCGATCGCATGGGTAAACACCAACAAAAAGGCAATATCCACATGGCCTAACCCCACTGCAATAAAAACTAACCCTAAATAAGCACTGGTAGAATGACATAAAGCCCGTTTAATATCAATTTGGGCCATGGCTATCAATGACGCACCAATAGCAGTAACAGCACCCAAAACAATCAAGACATCAGACGCAACAGGGGATAAAGTAAATACGGGTTGTAACTTAATTAACACATAAGCCCCCGCAGAAACCACGATAGAATTTCGCATGATACCGGCAGGGTTTGGCCCTTCCATGGCCTCATCTAACCATAAATTCAAGGGAAACTGAGCGCATTTACCCGTGGGTCCCGCAATTAACGATAAACCTAACAAAGTGGCGGTTAAAGGGGGAACTGGATCGGTTAATGCCCAATTTTCTAATTGAGAAAAGGTCAACCCTTCCCCGTAACTCGATAAAGCCACTAACCCCATCAACAAAATAATATCCCCCACCCGTTTTGTTAAAAATGCGTCCCTCGCTGCTGTTACCACCAAAGGTTGAGCATACCAAAACCCCACCAAGAGATAAGTGGATAAGGTTAAAATTTCTAAAAGTCCGTAAGTAAGTAGCAAAGAGTCACTTAACGCAATACCCCCTAACGCTGCTTCAAATATGCCCATTAAGCCAAAAAAACGAGCCAAAGACCAATCTTTTTCCATGTAGCCTAAAGCGTAGATTTGAGACAGTAGACTAATAACTGTAATTAATTCTAATGCCCCTAAACTAACTGGTGATAACTCCATAGATAAGGATAATTCTAAATCAGCCACCCTCAACCATTGAAATACCAATTGTTCTGTTTGATGTTGCCAAATTAAACTAAAACTAATGGTTCCGTGAACAAAAGATAATACCGTCATCAAAAGGTTTAAATAGGCTGCTGGTCGAGGTCCGGTACGTTTAATCATCCCCAAAGACCAAGGCAAAGTTAGTAATGCACCAACTAAACCGTAAAATGGAATAAACCAACTACTATGTAATAAAAAATAATTCATTGAAACATTAATCCATGAAAAAGCTAACTGTGATAATTTAGACCCATCTAAAGTACATCAATCAAAGAATCAGTTCATTTCAAAATAGCAATGATTAAAAATCAGCATATTTTTATTGAATTTTGTAGGATATAAATGGCAATAATATTTTTTTAAAATATCGATAAAATATCATATTTAACCCTCATTTTTTTCTTTATGCTTTTAATTTGTTTGTCAGTATATCACAAAAATCTATAGAGTTTATTTATATAAATCATTGCTAATAACTGGATTATTAAAAATTTGTAAACTTATGTTGACAAGATAACGTATAATGTTGCCATCCAAACTTAATATATTCGTTTATGATGATGATAGCAGAACAATTTCCCTGGTTAACTGCGATCATATTACTCCCTCTAGTGGCTTCTTTGCTGATCCCCGTACTACCTGTCAAAGAAGGTAAGAAGGTGCGGTGGTATGCACTAGGGGTAGGGATCGCTGATTTTATTCTAATGTGTTACGTTTTTGCGCAGAATTATGATCCCAGTAACTCAGGATTTCAACTGATAGAAAAGTATGATTGGTTACCAATCTTAGGACTGACTTGGACTGTCTCAGTGGACGGCATTTCTATGCCGTTGGTTCTTTTAGCGGGACTGGTAACAACCCTGGCCATGTTTTCTGCTTGGCAAGTGGATCACAAACCTCGGCTGTTTTATGTGCTGATGTTGATGTTATATGCAGCACAGATCGGTGTTTTCGTTGCCCAAGATGTACTCCTTCTCTTCATTATGTGGGAGTTGGAACTGGTTCCGGTTTATCTGCTCATCTCCATTTGGGGAGGCAAAAAACGCCAGTACGCAGCCATGAAGTTCCTCTTATATACAGCGGCCGCCTCCATCTTCATTGTAGTGGCAGCTTTAGCAATGGCACTATACGGAGGCAACAACTTAACCTTTGATCTTGTGGAACTTGGACTCAAAGATTATCCTTTAGGATTAGAATTACTCCTTTATGCAGGACTATTGATCGCCTTCGGGGTCAAATTAGCCGTATTTCCCCTTCATACGTGGCTGCCAGATGCTCATGGAGAAGCCTCTGCGCCTGTTTCCATGATTTTAGCGGGTGTTCTTTTAAAAATGGGGGGTTACGGCTTAATTCGTTTGAATATAGGACTGTTATCTGACGCTCATATTTACTTTGCCCCCATTTTAGCCACGTTAGGAGTGGTTAATATTGTCTATGGGGGGTTAACTTCCTTTGGACAAACAAATATGAAACGCCGTCTGGCCTATTCCTCTGTGTCTCATATGGGGTTTGTTCTTTTGGGAATTGCTTCTTTTACCGACTTAGGAATGAGTGGGGCTATGTTACAAATGCTCTCTCATGGTCTGATTGCATCTTTGCTATTCTTTTTAGCAGGGGTAACTTACGATCGCACCCACACCCTAGCTTTGAACGATATGGGAGACATTGGGGAGAAAATGCCCAAAGTCTTCGCCCTATTTACCGCTGGTGCTATGGCCTCTTTAGCTCTCCCCGGAATGAGTGGTTTTGCCAGCGAACTCGCTGTCTTCCTCGGTTTTAGCAGTAGCGATATTTACAGTTCTGCTTTCCGCACGGTTACTGTCTTTCTCTCAGCTATCGGATTAATTCTCACTCCTATTTATTTGCTGTCCATGCTTCGAGAATTATTCTACGGGACGGGCAAAATTCCCGTTTGTGTCATAGAGGACACCGTAAAACGCAAAGATTATCAAGATAACTCCGAAGCAGTGTGTTTTGGTACGAACTGTGTTTTACCCGATCAAGCTCAATATAGCGATGCCAACCCAAGAGAAGTATTTATCGCCCTTTCGTTCTTGACTTTAATTATTGCTATCGGTTTCTATCCTAAACTAGCCACCCAATTGTACGATGTTAAAACGGTAGCCTTAAATACCCAAGTTCGTGACTCCTATACTCAAATCTCTCAAACCCATCCTAAAATTTATGCGGAAGGTTTCTTGTCTCCTCAAGTAACCTCTTCGGAGAGTGCTTCAGTAGTAGCAATAATCAATGGAGACTCCTTGTAATAAAATCAACAAGAGTCTAGAGGCCCAGAAAAGACAGGATAAATCCACGTCTTTTCTGGGTTTACTCTAGTTATGTGTAAAAAAGCAAACCATTCTTGAGAGTATCAAGAATGGTTTGGGGGAAATAGGAATTCTGGCATCGAGCTATTGTCCCAGTGGGCTACCCCAAAAGTATCGTGGCCGCTGAGGTGTTTCACTGCCGAGTTCGGGATGGAGTCGGAGTGGTGCCACCACGCTCAA
>JASJDW010000371.1 GCA_030064955.1 Crocosphaera sp. | reverse complement strand
ATTTGACAAGTCAATCCAGAAAGTAAGCTGATGGGATGTTCCCCAATAGTTTGATTGTTTCTAGAAAACGAATTTTATTGTCTTAATTTTTTTAGTTTCCTAACCAACCAGTAAATTGTATTAATTTCGTAGGGGTTAACCGCCGTTAACCCCGACAATATCCGCTTAATTTATCCTAATAAGAGAATAATGTCACGATTTTTTATGTTGCAAAAGAGATAACAAAACTAAAATAGAAAATATACATAGATAGAAAGTGAGACGGTTTACCCTGTGGTTTCTTCAATCGCAAAAATAACTTCACCCTTAGCAGAAACGCCCCAACGCCGTACAGGGGCTTACGCCTTAATCGATAGCCTGGTACGTCACGGCGTTAAACACATTTTTGGCTATCCTGGAGGTGCTATTCTCCCCATTTATGATGAATTATACCGAGCGGAAGCTAGGGGAGAAATTCAACATTTCTTAGTACGCCACGAACAAGGGGCTTCCCATGCAGCGGATGGTTATGCCCGCGCCACCGGAAAAGTAGGGGTTTGTTTCGGAACCTCTGGACCGGGGGCAACCAATTTAGTAACAGGGATCGCTACGGCCCATCTTGATTCTATTCCGATGGTGGTAGTAACGGGACAAGTGGCACGGCCGGCCATTGGTAGTGATGCTTTCCAAGAAACGGATATTTTTGGCATTACTCTACCCATTGTCAAACATTCCTATGTGGTACGCCATGCTAAAGATATGGCAGATATTGTAGCCGAAGCGTTTCATATCGCCAGTACCGGACGACCCGGACCTGTATTGATCGATGTTCCCAAAGATGTGGGCCTCGAAGAATGCGACTATATTCCCGTTGAACCCGGCCAGGTTAAATTACCCGGGTATCGTCCTACAGTGAAAGGAAACCCCCGTCAAATTAATGCAGCTTTATCTTTAATTGAATCTTCTCAACGCCCGTTATTGTATGTGGGGGGTGGAGCGATCGCAGCTAATGCCCATGTCCAAGTACAGGAATTGGCCGAACGGTTCCAAATACCTGTTACCACGACGTTAATGGGAATTGGTTCGTTTGATGAACATCATCCTTTATCAGTGGGAATGTTGGGAATGCACGGCACTGCTTACGCTAACTTTGCGGTGAGTGAATGCGATCTGTTGATTGCTGTCGGAGCGAGATTTGACGATCGCGTAACGGGTAAATTAGATGAGTTTGCGTCTCGGGCCAGAGTTATTCATATCGATATCGATCCGGCGGAAGTGGGTAAAAATAGACTCCCTGAAGTGCCTATTGTGGGAGATGTGCGTCAGGTACTCGAACAATTATTACAGCGATCGCGGGAAATTGATGTTCCTTTGGATGCTGAGAAAACCCAGCCTTGGTTAAATCGTATTAACCGTTGGCGCGAACAATATCCCCTTGTTGCTCCCCATTATGACCATCGGATCTCCCCCCAAGAAGTAATCGTCGAAATTGGTCGTCAGGCACCCCACGCCTACTACACAACGGATGTAGGACAACATCAAATGTGGGCTGCTCAATTCTTAAATAACGGGCCTCGTCGTTGGATTTCTAGTGCAGGGTTAGGCACGATGGGTTACGGAATGCCAGCAGCAATGGGGGTTAAAGTGGCTCTGCCAGAAGAAGAAGTAATCTGTATTAGTGGTGATGCCAGTTTTCAGATGAATCTTCAGGAGTTGGCTACTTTATCCCAGTATAATATTGCTGCCAAAACGGTCATTATTAATAACGGTTGGCAGGGAATGGTGCGTCAATGGCAACAAACCTTTTTTGGGGAACGGTATTCTTCTTCTAATATGCAGTCAGGAATGCCTAATTTTGAACTGTTAGCTAAAGCATTCGGTGTTAAAGGGATAACGGTTAGAGAGCATTCTCAATTAGCTGGTGCCGTTGCTGAAATGTTAGCCCATGAGGGTCCTGTTTTGATGGATGTTCATGTGAAACGGGATGAAAATTGTTATCCGATGGTTGCCCCTGGAAAGAGTAATGCTCAAATGCTTGGACTTCCTGAGTTAAAGTCTACCCAATTGATGACAGAGTTAACCCGTTGTAGTTATTGTGGTACGGATAACCCGGTAACGAATAAGTTTTGTCCCGAATGTGGTACTAAAATTTAACTGGATGGGGAAACAGATAAGAAGGTTAATCTTGTCTGTTTTCCCTCATTTTTTATTATTTTACCCATTGAGCGATCGCTTTAGCCCATGCTTGATAACCTTCAGTTGTTAAGTGAACACCATCATTTGTATAAGTCGTTTTTAATTGGTTGAACTCATCAATAAACTGAGGATAAAGATCGAGATATTCATAATTAAATTCAGTGGCTAATATTTGTAATTTTTGATTAACTTCCATAACATCTTTATTATTTATTTTGAGCGGATAATCTCGGTTATTGATGGGAAGAAGACTTTGAATATAAACTTTAGATGCAGGAGTTTGATATTTCAAGGTAGTGAGAATTTCTTGATAGTTAGCAATAATTTGCTCAACCGTTCTATTTTCATTCCATAAATCATTCACCCCGATCATAATAAATATTTTCTGTGGTTGAACGTTAATAATTTCATCAAGACGATTTAAAACGCCTTCTGTGGTATCTCCACTAATTCCTCTATTTTTAAGATTAGTTTGGTTTAAAAGTTTTGTCCAATTTCCTTGATCGGTTAAACTATCTCCCACTAAAAAAGTATCTTGTTTAGACCCAGGTTGTTGACGAAATTCTTGCACTTTCTTTTGGTAGTATGGAGTTTGATAACGTTGGTCATGAAACGGAGAAATTAATGTAATTTTAGAAATTTGGCGAATAAGAAATGGTAATCCAGTTATGTTTAAACCAAAAGTTAATACCAGTCCTAAAAAGACAATAACTAAAATAAAAAATACGGTTAGTGCAGATTGCTCTTTTGTCATTTTAGCAAAAAATAGTTAATATACACAACAATTTAACAAAAAGGTGTAATGATTGTGATCCCCTATATTTAAAGTTAATCCTGTTTCTTCTTATTTAATGGTTAAACTATAGTCTTGATCATCACTAAAGAAAGCCCAATCACAGTCTTTTTGAGATTTTAGGGCTTTTCTAATTTCTGTTAAGTTAGGTTCTATTTTAACCCGTTTAAATTCATTGGGAAGGTCTTCAGGTTCCACTTTTAAACAGATACTGGGTTGTTTCTTTCGCATGGATAATTTACAAGTAACGCCCTCAATTTTTGTTTTATTAACTCGCTGCATTTCTTTGATAAGATATTCTCGTAATTTAGTTCCTTGCTTTTCACTCATACTCGCTAAAACTCTGAGACGTTTTGCTTCAGCTTTTCGTGCTTCGGTTATCGCTTCTAAATACTTGATATAATGGGCAACTTTTTCTGCCTTTTCATTAAAGTTTGTGTCAGCATTTAGCCATTCAGAAAATAGTTGATTGATCTTTGTGTCTTTTTCTTCTTCACTTAATTCTTCAGACTCTTGGAGTTGATTAATTAAGTTTTCCAGTTCAATTATTTCTTCAGAAAGCTTCCAAAGAGTATGATTTGATTGCGTCATTCAATTCCTCCTCTTTTCTATAGTATTATTAAGCATGATATCATTAAATATTAGTGTAAATGATTTTAAGTATCTTTGCTTCCCTGTTTACCAAAAAGAAACCCAATCACTCCAGTTGCTAAAGATGTTAGAGTAGTTCTTGCCCAACTTTTTTCATCATTCTCAGCTTTAGGATTGGTTAAAATTGAATAACTAGCAATACCAATAAAAAGGATTAATATTCCTCCCACAATATACATAACTGATGTTTGAATTAATCCTTTCCAACGCTTTACTTGTGCATCTGTTTCTTTAATTCTTCTTTCTACTGCTGCATCTTCATTTTCTCTTTGTATAATGCTAGTCAGTAATTTTTCAGCTAAAGGATTTTCTGAGTTTAAAACTTTATCTAAATTTTCGGGATTAGAAAAATCAACAAATTTATGTTTTTGTGGTTCATTTTGCACTGGTTGAAAATCCTGTCATTTTATTAAGAATTTTTCCATCTTTAATAATAGCAAGATTAGCCCCCTCTTTTTCTGCATAAATGGCAATTTTAATCAATGCTATTGCTTTACGTAGAACTTCTTTTGCATTTTGCTGAGTTTCTTGAGCAAGTGTTCTTAAAATTTGATCTTCGTTAGACAAAATATTAGCTAAAAGTTCTGTTTTGTCCACTTCACTGGATAGAGAATCATTACCAAAACCTCCGTATAGCTGATCATCACCTCCACCTCCATCTAAATAATCATTACCCTCATTGCCATATATAATGTCATTACCCTCATTGCCATGCAATTCATCCCTATAAGTGGTAGGAAAAAGCGATGTTAAGTGAGAAACAACTAAACCTTTATCTTCCATTTTTTTTACTACTATATCAGCTATTTTTTGTAATTGCTCATCTGTCAGTTGCATATCGCCTCAAAATAAAGTATTTTGTTATCTATTTTTATTTTATCTCAATTTTATTAGGAATGTAAGAACTTAAATAGGTCTTAGCTATAATTGCTATAACAATTTTTTCACTTATCCAACGAATATTAGTCATTAAGCAAGTTCTCTTAAAGCATTATCATATTGACAACTACCTTGATGATAAATAGTCATTGCTTCCTCTAAGTCTGGATCATCAGATGTTATTTGTAGTCCATCAGCAGTTTCTTTAATATACAAGTTATCTCTTTCGCTGAGATTGAGTTTTTCGAGAATTTCTTGAGGTAATGTGACTCCTAATGAATCACCAAATTTACGAATTTTTAAAGGTTGCATGGACTATTCTCCCAATAAGTGTTATGAACATGATAACCTATAAAGTTTTACGAACCCTTGAATATTAAAAGTAATTTACACTACAAAATTAATTAAAATAAAAATGTGATTTATTTAATATTTGAAATATACATAATTTTTTAATATTTTACCCTTGATTTGTTAGAATCTTTCTTTTACCTTATAAGCTGTATTTCACAAAATTGCTAAAGCAATTACCTATGACTCAAACTCCCTTAGAATTGACAGAAAATCCTCTGTTATTAACAACAAAAGCCAATAGTACAAAAGATAAAACTGTTGCATTTTATACCAATCAGATAGCAGATTATCTAGAAAGTGTAATTAGTAAATTCCACGAAGGGAAAGACTCTTCTGTTGACTGTTTAAAAATCGAGGAAAATTTACAATTATTGATCGAGTCTTTCCATCAACCAATAACAGAAGATCAACAATCTTATTATGATGCGATCGTTAATGTTGCATTTGGAACAAAGCTGATACTATCTGAAGTATTGTTTGGAGGTTTATTGGGAAATCAAGACAAATTGAATAGTAAACTTCTAATGGTTCAAAATAATAGTCAAAAGCTGAAAGTATTAGCTGGTCTTTTACAGGTTTAAGAATTTTGAATGCTGTTGGTAATGGGATCTAAAGAAAACTTGAATCAGATCAGATAGAAAATTAATAAGAAATTATTTTAAGTCAATCTCTCAACGATTATTCGTTTGAGGGATTTTTCTGTTTTAATTGTATATATAGTATTTCTCAAACTCATGAGGTACACCTAATCTTTAACTCCTGTCTCCTGTTCGCTAGAGCCGGAACGGAGTGAGGAACTCCTGACTCCTTCTTCAACAATTATGACTTTACTAGAAACCATCAAAAACGACTATCAAACTTTCCCCAAGAATCAAACCTATTCTATTTACGCTGATAATGTTTATTTTAAAGATCCCATGACTGAGTTTACGGGAATTAAACGTTATCAAGAGATGATCCAATTTATGTCAACTTGGTTCAAAAATATTGACTTAGAATTACACAATATTTATCAAAC
>JASJDW010000370.1 GCA_030064955.1 Crocosphaera sp. | reverse complement strand
TGATTACCAACGAGCGGGACTTAAGGCGATCCCCTTACTGGTTTCTTATCGCTAGACCCCCAAATTAATCGGGGCATTACTGTACCATTCCAAGAGATAGTTTAAAATAATTTCTTACTGATAATTAATCTAATTAACCCGATGATTATTATCAAAATGAATTCTGGTTCCGGCCCATTGTAACTTTTCTCGGAGGGTTTGATAGAAAGAATAATTTTCCCGCAAAACAATAAATCTAGCCATACAATGAGCCATTTTAACCGATACCCATTGACCGGGCCAAATAGAAGTGGCCAAAGAACTATCAGTCCATAACTTCGTATTTAATTCATAATCTCCTAGGGGCCAAATATTGACAATAGAACCTGGGGGAATAACAATAGGACGACTAGACAGACTTAAAGGACAAATGGGAGTAACCGCGATCGCATCCATTCCAGGATGAATAATGGGCCCATTGGCTGAAGCTGTATAACAAGTTGAACCGGTAGGGGTCGCCACTAATAACCCATCCCCTTGATACTGATCTACAATTTCTCCATCCACTTCCAGTTCTAAAATAGCAGTAGGCATTCGATCAACACTGGCAGGTTTAATGCACATTTCATTGAGACAATAGAAGCGATCGCTACTAGCTTCAGGAGAACGGCGATCGCCTTCATACACCCGCGCTTCTAACATCATTCTCTGTAACATCGCATAGCGATCGCTTTGTAGACGATGCCAAACTTGTGCCGTATCTTTAAACAACTCAAAGGGTTCAGTCAAAAAGCCTAAATGTCCCCCCACATTCACCGCTAAAATGGGGATGCCTTCTGGGGCTAATTGCCGCGCAGAGGCTAAAATAGTGCCATCTCCCCCTAAAACAATGGCTAAATCAATTTTGTCTGAAACAGAAGAAAGAAATACGGGATAGGGATTATCTTTATAGCCACTTGGCCCCATTAATACTTTACAGTCTAAAGCTTCTAGTTCTTTAGCGCATCGCTGCGCCCATTTTTTGCTATCGAGATCGGCTGCTTTATAGGCAATGATAACTTGTTTGAGTTCCACGTTAATGCACTAGATAGGGATCTTGTTTTCATTGTTAACCCTAATCTTCAGGAAAGGGGCAACTTTAGCTACATTTCAATTATAGGAGCTATCAGCTATAGCAGTTCCTATACTTGTGAGGTGCAAACTTTTCTAGTTTTAGGAGTTCGGGAGTTCGGGAGTTTAGGAGGGCAGACTTCGCCCGATGCTCCCCAGCAGAAGTTGAATATTAGGTGTACCTCATGAGTCCAAAACCTGAACGCTGATGGCTTAATGCTTAACCTATGACATTGCATCTTTCTGAGTTTTGATTATCTTAATAAGGAGGACTAATTAGCCTAGTCTTTATTACGATTAAGTCACCAGATAGCTTATGAACCCTTTACGACTTGTTAATTATCTTTGGCCTGCATTTATCAGTATGATGATTTTAAGTGCGATCGTGGCTTCTTTACCTGAGATGTTAGCCAATGAACCTACTGCTAATGTAGTGGAAACGGTGGAACCTTTAGAAAGGTCTACAGGAAGTTGGGAAGATTTACAAGGGTTAGAAGCCCAAAAAATTCCCCAATGGTCTTGGGATATTGAAAAAAGCGACGGTATTATTTCTGAAAATATTCAGTACACAATTTCACCTGATCTTTCCCCTGACTCTCCTGTTGCTGATGTTGAAAAAGAAAATGAAGACTGGGAAAATAGCCACCGCGGTGATCCTAAAAGTGGTGCAGGATTAATTCCCTTTGCTGAATTTTAGCCATGTTTTAACCCTATCATTGAGCTTTCGATCTTTTCTATGGACTTAATATTAGTTTCTTGCTCCCATACATTCATTTTAACAAGGGATACTTTAAAGATTTCTTACTGTCAAGCTTAGGACAAAACCCTCAAATGATACAATGCACATGACTTTAAACACCATCAGGTAAGACTATCGTGGTTCAATTATCCCCCTCACCGCCTCAAACTCAGTCCCTACCCACAGAAACCACTGCTTTAAGAGACTGGTTAAATACCCTTGTGCAACGGGTTATCAATGGCGATCGCCTCAACAAAACAGAAGCCTTAACCCTCACCCAAATAGACGGCCAAGACAACATCTTATTACTATGTGAAGCAGCCGATCGCATTCGTCAAGCCTGTTGTGGTAATGTGGTGGATCTGTGTAGCATTATCAACGTAAAATCTGGCAACTGTTCCGAAAATTGCCAATTTTGCTCCCAGTCTGTCCACCATCAAGGAGAAAATAGCCCCATTTATGGGTTAAAATCCTCTGAAGAAATTCTCGCCCAAGCCAAAGCAGCAGAAGCAGCCGGGGCAAAACGCTTCTGTTTAGTTAGTCAAGGCCGAGGTCCAAAATATAATAGCCCCCAATCAGGGGAATTTGAGAAAATATTAGAAACTGTTCGCCAAATTACCAGCCAAACCAATATTAAACCCTGCTGCGCCCTCGGAGAAGTGACCCTAGAACAAGCAGAGGAATTAAAAAAAGCTGGCGTAACTCGCTACAATCATAACTTAGAAGCCTCCGAAAACTTTTATTCAGCCATCGTTTCTACCCATTCCTGGAGCGATCGCGTTGAAACCGTTAAAAATCTCAAAAAAGCAGGAATACAAGCCTGTACGGGCGGAATTATGGGCATGGGAGAGACTTGGGAAGATAGGGTTGACCTCGCCATCTCCCTACGAGAGTTAGAAGTAGATTCGGTTCCCATTAACCTCCTCAACCCCAGAGAGGGAACCCCATTGGGACATTTACCAAAATTAGAGGTATTTGAAGCCCTAAAAGCGATCGCTATTTTCCGTTTTATTCTTCCTGAGCAAATTCTACGCTATGCTGGCGGACGAGAAGCGGTTATGGGAGAGTTACAAAGTTTAGGTTTAAAATCGGGAATTAATGCTATGCTAATCGGACATTACCTCACCACTCTGGGACAACCCCCAGAACAAGATCACGCTATGCTAGAATCTTTAGGACTGCAAGGGGGTGAAGCTCCAATTCCTGGTGAATATCAAACGCAAACGCACAAACAAGCTCACTAATACAAAAAAATTCTCATCAACGGTGTCTTTTGCCAATGAACTGCTTTGGGCGATAATCGGCTTATTACTAACCATATTCAGCACCTTTGTTGAAGCTTTCGTCACCAATACGCCCTGGACTTGGGCTGAACAAGGGGTCAATATGTTGCCCCTTGGGGTCACGTTTCAAGTAGGGGCAGTCCTCTTAACCGGCTGTATGGGGGGCAAAAATGCAGGTTTCTTAGCTCAAGTGGCTTATGTTTTCTTGGGCTTATTTTGGTATCCTATTTTTGCTCAAGGGGGTGGCTTACAATATTGGCAACAACCCAGTTTTGGTTATATTTTAGGCTTTATGCCTGGAGCTTGGTTATGCGGTTGGTTGGCGTTTCAGAGGAGAACGAAATTAGAATTATTAGCGATTAGTGGGGTGGCGGGTTTATTCATTATTCATGTTTGTGGCTTAATTTATTTAGTGGGATTGTGGTTTTTAAGCCCTTCTGAGCTACCTTCTGGTAATCTTGTTGACTTGATGATTAATTATTCTGTAGAACCGATTCCTGGGCAATTAGTTGTGGTTTGTACTGTTGCTGTTATTGCTTTTATTTTGCGTCATATTCTCTTTTATTAATTATATTCGTGAAAAAAAATCGTTGGTTTTGGATAGTCGGTTTAGTGGGTTTTGCTTTAGATCAACTCACTAAATACTGGGTTGTACAAACCTTTCCTAATATTGGTGATACCATTCCTATATGGTTAGGGGTTTTTCATTTTACTTATGTGATTAATACAGGGGCTGCATTTAGCTTTTTTGAAGGAGGGGCTAAATGGTTACGATGGCTGTCTTTAGGAGTTAGTTTAGGTTTAATGGGGTTGGCATGGTGGGGAGAAAAAATGAAAGTGACAGAACAATTAGGATATGGGTTTATTTTAGCTGGTGCTTTGGGGAATGGATTAGATCGCTTTTTGTTTGGTTACGTCGTGGATTTTTTAGATTTTCGTTTGATTAATTTTCCTGTGTTTAATTTAGCAGATATTTTTATTAATATTGGTATTGTATTTTTATTGATTGCTAGTTTTTTCCCTCAATCTTCTAGTTTTAGGAGTTAGGAGGGCAGGCTTCGCCCGATGCTCCCCAGCGGGAGTTTAGAAGTTCAGAAGTTGAATATTACAGCACTTTACCTAAAATGTCACCAGAATGCCCCCGTCATATTTTGTTAAAGTATATATATCCAAGGTCGAAGATGAATCAATGCTAGTCGTAGAAGCCAAATTAAAAAACGGAACATCAGAGCAATACCAGAGATTAGATGAAGTTATTAGGACATCTCAGTTTGTGCGTAACTCCTGTGTTCGTTATTGGATGGATAATAAGGGAACAACCCGTAATGATCTCCAAAAACTTTGCTCTAGATTAGCTAAAAATCAAGACACTCCTTGGGTAACAAAATTAAACTCTCAAGCCCGTCAATCCTCTGCTGACAGGGCATGGCAATCAATTAATAGGTTTTATCAAAATTGTCGTGCTAAGATATCAGGGCAGAAAGGGTTTCCTAAGTTTAAAAAGCATAGTCGTTCTGTTGAGTATAAACTAACGGGATACAAGCTGTCTGATGATAGACGTAAAATCAAATTCACTGATGGATTTAAAGCAGGAGAATTTGATTTATGGTGTAGTCAAAGAACGTTAGTTTATTATTCAGAACAACAAATTAGACGGGTAAGAGTTGTGAAACGTTGTGATGGTTATTATTGCCAGTTTCTCATTGATGTAGAACGTCTTGAACACCATGAACCGACGGGACAAGTAACAGGAATTGATCTGGGGTTAAAAGAGTTTTATACGGACGCTCAAGGAAATACTGTTGATAATCCACGCTATTTAAGAAAGTCAGAAAAGCGTCTTAAAAAAGCACAAAGACGATTATCAAAACGGTTTCAAAAAGGATCAAGACAGTCTAATAACTATCACAAGCAACGGGTAAAAGTTGCTAAGATTCACTTGAAAGTATCAAGACAGCGTAAAGACAAAGCAATTAAGGATGCTTTGGCGTTAGTCCATTCTAATGATATGGTAGTCTATGAGGCTTTAAAGGTAAGAAACTTAGTAAAAAACCGTAAGTTGTCTAAGTCAATTTCTGATGCGTCTTGGTATCAATTCACTGAATGGTTGAATTATTTTGCTAAGATTTATCGCATCGTTTGTGTTGCTGTACCTCCCCATTTCACTAGCCAAGACTGTTCAGTTTGTGGAACAAGAGTTCAAAAATCATTAAGTACCAGAACTCATCAATGTCCTAACTGTAAAACAGTCTTAGACAGGGATCATAACGCAGCGATAAATGTGCTTAAAAAAGGGTTGCAATATTTGGGAAATTATCTCAACGGTAGTGTAGGGCATACACAAACCGGAGCCAGTGCGGTCTTGGGGTCTCCCCAAGTAGAGCAACTGGCGTACCCAAACGCCTTGGGAGAGTCCGACCTCTGGGTTTTTAATGGCAACATTGAGAATCTAAGTTGTCTCGTTGAGCAAGGAATTTCTAACAGTGATGTGGAAAGAATCCCCCACTATATTGCGTAGCAAGCGCGAAGCAATTAGTGGTGGGAGTATGTCAATTACTCTCTAAACGAAATAAAGCGATCATCAATGCTACCACACCTATCTGTAAAGCAAAATTAGGTAAAGTAGCAGCCACCTCTTTTCCTGCGACTAACTTAGCTAAAAATACCAACGCCCCAATAAAACCTGATGCACCAAAGGCAATGTAAAAAAATTTTCTTAAGCCTTTATAGGGAGCTTGGGCCTCTGCTTTTAAAGAAGCATACTTTTGAGG
>JASJDW010000369.1 GCA_030064955.1 Crocosphaera sp. | reverse complement strand
ATGATAGTAATAAACCAATTATATGTAATAAAAAGCCATCAAAAAGAGATTCAAGAAAAATAAATTCAAAGATAATAAAAAAGGTTAAAGTATTCCAAAAGATATAAGCTTCTCTAACTTTTTCTCTCTGGGTTTTTACTTTTAATTTAGCAATTATAATAATATAAGCGATGATGGTTATAGCAAAATAGACGATCCATTTCATTGATACTACCCAATCCACTAATCATCACTATTTTATCTTTTTAGGATGATTTTAGTTGATCGTTCACTGCTCAATGGTCAATTATTCCCAATGAATCTGCGATCGCTCACCACAAACTACTTCATAAACCGCTTCGGTTTGTTTAGCTAACTGTGACCAAGCAAAACGTAAGGCTAACTCATGGTACGCTTTTTCGACTAAATGTTGACCATAATCAGGGTTTCTTAATATTTCTAAGATTCCCCAGGCCAAAGAGTCAGGGTTATTAACCTCAGTAACAATGCCTGTTTTTTGATGATGAACCACTTCAGGTAAGCCTCCTGTATTTGATACTACCACAGGAACACGGGCTGCAAAACTTTCTAGGGCAACAATACCGAAGGGTTCATATAAACTAGGAAATACGGCACAGTCAGCGATGGTTTGAAAGCGATCTAAATCTTCATCAGACATAAACCCTGTAAAACAACAACGGTTAGAAATGCCCAAATGCTCCGCTTCTGCTTGCAAATGCTGGGTATTGCCTCCACCAATAATCACGATTTTGGCATTCCCCTCTAACTCCCATAATACTTTAGCCCCTGCTTGCAGGAGGATAGAAATTCCCTTTTCACGGGTCATCCTGCCCACATAATAGATAATTTTTTCATGATCTAGGGCAAATTGACGACGAAAGGCAAGATAATCAAAATTGGGATCTTTGCGCTTCTTTTCAGCACGAATACCATTATAAATAACATCAACCTTATCTAAAGGGGTTTCAAACGCTCGTTTAAGTTCATGACGCATATAATCACTACAAACAATCACTCGCCAAGAATCATAGATCAGGGTTCTCTCTTTGTTGGAGATGTAGCGTTGAGTATCATTGTGAATCCCATTGTAACGACCGTATTCTGTAGCGTGAATGGTAGCAATAAGAGGAATTTTAAATAAATGTTTCAGGGCAATGGCCGCATCTCCCACTAACCAGTCATGGGCATGAATTAAATCAAACGGACCCTTATCTTGGATTAATTGGCCTCCATGATAACCCATGCTATTATTCATGTGGACAATCCATTGAAAAAAGTCATCAGCTTCTTGGACTGGAACACGATAAACATTAACCCCATCTACCACTTCATAGGGGGGACTTTGACCAAATTCCACTGTAATTAAATGGATTTCATGGCCTAATTTAGCAATTTCTGGATATAATTCGGCAACATGACGAGCAATACCTCCCACAAGACGGGGGGGAAATTCCCAAGTCAATACCAAAACTTTCATAACAGTCCTGTCCTCGGTTATTTAGTGAAGCTAAAATGACTTAGGAGAGCTTCACCAAAACCCCTGGTTCTTTTTGTATCGGTAATACCTCTATAATGTCACTTTTAGCGCAGTATTGTAAATCCTCATGGCAGTTTAACCGTAATAATCTTTGACCATGACTAGAGCGGTGGAACATTTCTAACAGATTATCGTGCCATTGAGCGTACAAAGCTGTGGCTGCAATCACTTCGTCGTTACTGACTTCTACTCCTTGAGCATCATGGGTAATTAAAGTATGGGCGATCGCCCCTGCACAAACAGTATCTTCAAGGGAATAACCCCCTTCCCACCCTGATCCCACTAACCAAACGGTTTCGGGTTGGTTTTTGAGAAGATAGTCCACAGCAGCTTGTCGATTAATCATCGCTGCGGTGATCACCGTTGAGGCATTTTCTACCCGTTGTAGGGCGCGGGTGCCATTGGTGGTGGTTAAAAAGAAACGTTTACCTGCTACAGTTTCAGGGGTACAATCTAAGGGTGAATTCCCTAGATCAAAGCCTTCTACTTTGGCTCCACCCCTTTCTCCTGCTCTGATCCGTTTTTCCGATAACCATTGCTCACTGACGGTCATTAATTGGTCAATGTCGCTGAAGGTTTGCACTGCTTCTGCACCTGCGTTTAAAACAGTGGCGATAGTGGTGGTTGCTCGCAAAACATCGATCACAACAGCACAGTCCGGTAAATGGTCTGTAGGGGTTAGTTCAGGGGTATGATAGACAAATAGCTTCACGTTTGTCCTCAGCAAAAGTTAATGATTGGGGATGAGTTCTATCTTATCTGGGTCATGGCCTCCTGGCAAAATTATTTGTTAAAAAGCCCTCGTTTTGACTGACGAGGGTTTCCAGACTTTAGAAAGCTTGTTCTACTTCAGCAATTTCAGGGATCATTTCTCTTAAACGTCTTTCGATGCCCATTTTTAGGGTCATGGTTGAACTAGGACAAGAACCACAGGCTCCTTGTAAGCGTAATTTAACAATTGGTCCTTCAATTTCCACTAATTCGACGTTTCCACCGTCTGCCATTAAATAGGGGCGCATTTCGTCTAAGACTGTTTCTACATTATCGGGGGTTAGGGCCATTGCTTGTGACATGATTTACCTCTATTTAGATTCATTTAAACGACGTTATCTTTATCCTACCTTGAACTTTTCTAATTATCCATTATCAATTGTTAATTCTCTATCATTTTTTTAATGTTCAAAAATGTCTTTATAATACATTAAGTCTAATTCGACAAACACGGGAATAACATTCATACATTTTTGGGCCAGTTCCCATCTTTCTTCCCTTTGCAACATAGTGATTAATTGTTCTCTTAACGGAATTAAATATCTGACATCATTAGCTGCATAACTTAATTGTGCTTGTGATAAATTTTCACTATTTCCCCAGTCAGAGCTTTGAGAACTTTTATCCAGTTCCACTCCTTCTAATTCTTGAACTAAATTTTTAAGTCCATGGGATCCTGTATAAGTTCTCGCTAATTTGCTGGCTACTTTTGTACAAAAAATCGGTGTGGTTTCGATGGCAAAGTTATACTTAAATTGTCCAACATCAAAACGAGCATAGTGGAAAATTTTAACAATATTTTGATTTTCTAATAATTGTTTTAAATTCGGTGCTTCTTTTTGTCCTTTCTCAATCCGAATCGCTGTTACGTAACCACTTGGATCAGATAATTGCACCAAACATAACCGATCTCTTTGCGGAATTAATCCCATTGTTTCTGTATCAATGGCAATGGCATCTGCCTTTGAATAACGTTGTAGTATTTCTAAAGAAAGGTCGCGATCGCAAACTTGAAAATTGTTGTTTTTTGATACTATTTTATCTAAAGAGTCAGTCATTCTTTTTTCGTCAAATTGTTCGATATTAACTTACCTTATATTCTTGATTCTTCCATAAAAAAATATAATTTCTTAATGATATTATCTTATCTCTTCAAGTTATAATTTACTGTACATAACTGATAAACTAACGTCCTAACTCATGAAGTTGATTAATCACGGTTGTGCATTGTTGAGTCACTTTTTCTAACTCTTGACGTTTGTTAGATTTGGGGGGGTTGATCACTTCTCCAATCCGAATGGTTAAAGGAACAGGACGGGGAATGGGTGAGCCTTTTTTGAGAATTTTTTCTGTCCCCCATAAGGACACTGGTAACAAGGGAACTTGTGCTTTAGCAGCAATCATGGCCGCCCCTAGTTTTGGGTCATCAATGCGACCATCCACTGTACGGGTTCCTTGTAAAAAAATCCCTACTAACCACCCTTCTTTCAGAGCGGTTAACGCTGAACGAATAGCACCGCGATCGCCCGAACCTCGTTTGACGGGATAAGCTCCATATAAACGGATTCCCTCTTTTAAGACAGGGACTTCAAATAATTCTTCTTTAGCCATAAAAGCCACAGGACGACCAATACAAGAGGCTAACAGTGGGGGATCAAAATAACTAGCATGATTACTCACCACCACTAAAGGATACTTTTTCGGTACGTTTTCTTGACCATAAACCCGTCCTCGAAAGTAACCATAACACATGGGAGCAACAACAGATGTTTTAAAGAGATAATATAAAATCAAGCTCGAAATAGGTTCTCTTTCTTTGAATTTGCTGTTTTCCATTAGGGTCAACTATCTATCAATGAGGTTGATACTTACACACAAAAGCCCCATTCTGTTTATCGATTGTTTATTTTACCATAACAATCTCTAAAACCCCTATTCTCCCAACCAAATTCAAACGGATTGGTGTCCAAAAGAATAGTATAAAATTATTACAATGATACAATTAGAAAAGCTTCCCAAGCGAATTAAATTTCTGACAATGTTATTAAACTATAATCCTCGTCATTGTTTACCCTCTGCTGAAGATTTACCCGACTCTGATGATACCCCTGTGGATAACGAATTACATATTTTAATTCCCCAAGTTTTGCAAATTATTCTAGCTACACTTTGGTCTGATAGAACAGACTGGTATTTTGGCATTAATATGGGAATTTATTATAATCCTGAAAAACCCACAGATGTGATAGTTCCTGATGGATTTTTAAGTATAGGAGTTCCTCGTATTATTGATTCTGATTTAAGGCTATCTTATGTGTTATGGGATGAACAAGTTATTCCGACAATGATCTTAGAAGTGGTGTCTCAAACTAGACGAGGAGAATATACTGAAAAGAAAGAAGATTATGCAAAGATGGGAGTATTATATTATTTGATTTATAACCCTTTGAGAAAAAGAAAACCCCGTTTAGAAGTGTATCAATTAAACAATGGAGAGTATGAATTATTAGCAGGAGAACCGGTTTGTTTATCAGAAATTGGTTTAGGAATAGGTAAAGAAATGGGTGTTTATCAGGGAGTAGAAATAGAATGGTTATATTGGTATGATCAACAAGGTAAACGATACTTAACGCCTCAAGAAAAAGCAGAAAAATTAGAAGAAAAGTTAAGAGAGTTAGGGATTGATCCTAATGAATTATAAATTAGGAATTTAACACTGTGACATTCCTTATCATGAACCTAAAAGTTACTAAACTCTTATGATACAAACTACTCAAACAATAAGTGATCAAGAATTAATGGAACTCAGTTCTCAAAACCCAGAATTGAGATTTGAACGCAATGCAGATGGAACATTAGTAACGATGACACCCACAGGAAAAATATCAGGAAACAGAGAAGCTAAAGCCATCACTTATGTATCTATTTGGGTAGAAGAAAATGACTTAGGAGAGGTGTTTAGTTCCAGTACAGGTTTTAAATTACCTAATGGTGCAGTTCGTTCTCCTGATGTTGCTTTTGTGGCTAAAGATCGCTTACCTTTGGGATGGGATGAAGGGGAAGACGAATTTTTTAATTTAGCCCCAGATTTTGTCATAGAAATTAGGTCAAAAACTGATAGTTTAGATGTCTTGAAAAATAAGATGGAAGAGTATCGAGAGAATGGGGTTAAGTTAGGTTGGTTAATTGATCGTCATAACCGTCAGGCATTAGCTTATCATCAAGATGGTTCCATTACAACTTATCCCCCTGATACAATTTTAAATGGGGAAAATGTTGTGCCTGGGTTTACATTAGCGTTAAAAAGTTTACTTTAGGTTTAATCAAATAAGGTAAAATAAAGTCAAATGGAGAGCAAACAAGAGTGACAAAATATAGCATCACTTTTAGAGACTGTTTATAAATAGAATCTTAAGACGGTAGGGTGGGCAAGTTAAAGACTTATCTAAACTAACTTCATCCTTGGAAACCTTGCCCACCCTACAAAATTCGTTGTTATTATTTCTTTAGGAACAGTCTCT
>JASJDW010000368.1 GCA_030064955.1 Crocosphaera sp. | reverse complement strand
CTCACCCTCGCGGGCCGAAAAAGACTAGACGAAAAAGGAAACGGACTCGTCCTGTTAAGCGACCTCATATTTCTACTGCTAAAATTTTAGCCCAAAATAAGGCAACAAAATCAACACCTTGAAAGGGCTGCTTCTACAATTCTGTTTATTCATCCACTTTCCGTAAAGATTAACCGTCGGAAATGGCTAAGTCCGTATGAAGTGATCGACGAAAGACTAAGTGAATTACCCCAACTATAGCGTTAGCTTAGTCGGGGCTTCTGAACTCACGGTTAAATTTTTTGATCAATATGTTAGTATTATTTTTAGTTTTTCTGACAGGCTAAATAACATTTTTATACCTCTTAAAAGGATGATTCACCAACAACCGATCAATTTGCTTTTGGTGGTTTTCTTTTTCTTTTAGGATCATGATGAACTTGAGGAAAACCAAGGGGTTTAACCCGTTGATGTTTACGAACTTCTTCGAGTTGGTTTAACTCTGTGTAATCAACCCAGTGGATACAATCTACAGGACAAGTATCGATCGCTTCTTGAATGGTATCCTCTTCATCCCCATCTTGATTGTAGACCCGCGATCGCCCATAATCTGACTCAATATAGAATGTATTAGGGGCAACATGAGCGCAGTGCTTACAACCAATACAGGTGATTTCATCCACATAAACCCCTTTTTGTCGCAGTTGACCCCCTAACTCTGGCTCAAAACCAGTTCTCTCAGGAGCATCTCTAAAGATACCCCCTAGTTCTGGTTCTAACCCCGAGCGATCAGGGGTTAGGGAAAAATCAGTCATTACGCACTCCAGCGTTGAACAACAAGGCGAATAGAACCGTCTTCATTCTTTTGTTGTTGGGCGACTTGAAACCCCTGTTTAGAAGACTCCTCAAGAATGGTATGCAGAGCATATCCTTGAGTAACTTTTTTCAAAAAGCCTTCAACAGATAAAGGTTGTTGCCAATATTGTAAATCAGCGATTAATTCATATTCGCTACCATTCCAGCTAAAACCAATGTCATAGTCATTGTCTTGTTCAACTACAATTTCTGCCGTACGGGTTTGTCCTTGATACCCTCTAACGGTATGGGGTCCTTCTTTCCAGTCGATCCCCATGTCATTGAGTGCTGCTTTGAGGGAAGTGAGGTTGCGAATTTGGGTTTTAATGTTACTAAAGTGTGACATATTCTTTGGAATTTAAAACGTTAAACAGGGTTAGACAGTCAAGGAAGTCAACCATTACCAATCGCTAAAAGATGCTTTGTTAGTCGCTTTTATGGATTCAGTAATCGGTTGCTCATAGTATTGGGAAGTCTTTTCTTGAGAAAGGACTCGCCCTAATTGCGCTTCGATCGCTGCTGTTACCTCTTGACAAGAGGAGCCTACTATACCTGTCACCGTTTCTTTGACACGGCCATCAGGATAAATAATAAATTCTAGGGTTTCCATGTTCATGGTTGATTCTAGAATAAGAGTCTATAGGAATGATAGGGACAGTATTTTTCCAAGGAAGGATTTATTTTGCCCATTTTTTTCAAGATACGAATCTTGATTAACCTTAGCATTATTAATCAAATTTTAGCAAAAGTTAACATTTGATTAGTGAGCTACTCAATTTATTGTAAGTTTCCCTTAACCTTCCAAGAAAAGTCAAGGGAAATTTTTTAGCAATGGCCAGAAGTTAACAAAAATATACAGAATGAACCCATTATTCAAGACTGCGAGGATCAAGAGCATCTCTCAAACCATCTCCGAGTAAGTTAAAACAGAGAACTGTCAAGATAATCATCAGAGCCGGTGGCCAAATTAACCAGGGTTGAAGCACTAAAATGGAGGCATTAGTGGAAACAGACAATAAATTTCCCCAACTGGGGTCTGGTTGTTGAATTCCTAAACCAATGAGACTTAAGACAGATTCAGAGACAATAAAACCAGGAACTGCTAAAGTGGCTGAAATAATAATATAGGTTGCCGTTTGAGGGAGGACATGACGAACAATAATACGCCAAGGGGTTGCTCCCATTGCCTTTGCTGCTTGAACAAACTCCTGTTCTTTAAGAGAGAGAACTTGACCACGGATGACTCTGGCCAGTCCTGACCAACCAATAAAAGAAGTAATTAAAACAATCAATAAAAATCGTTGCGCGCTAGTTAAACTGGGGGGAAGTACCGCAGCTAAAGCGACCAAGAGGTAAATCCCAGGAATAGTCATTAACACTTCTACCAAACGCATTAAAATTGCATCGATCCAGCCTCCAAAATAGCCAGAAATCCCTCCTACTATCATTCCCAGAGGAAAAGAGATAATAATACCCACTAAACCAATAAATAAGCTGATTCTTCCTCCAAATAGCAAACGACTGAACTGATCTCGTCCCTGTTCATCCGTACCCAATAAATTGATTTTTCCTGGCCCAGTTGTACCGAAGAGATGACGATCTAGAGGAATACCAGAAAACAACTCGACTTCTTCAAAAGAAGGAGGTAAAGGGAGACGAATTTGTAAGAAGGGATAAGTTTCACCCTTAACAAACAAGTGAATAGGTGAAGGTTCCTCAAAATTGACAGTTAAACTCCGTTTTCCTGTCTCCACATCCGTCGGACTTTGGGTGGTGGGATAGACGTGGGGACCAATAAACTCACCGTCTTGAGTAGTCCAATAAATTTGTGTAGGGGGAAGGAGGGAACCGTCAGCTTGAGATGAGTAAGGATTATAAGGAGCAACAAAATCTGCAGCAATTACAGCTATATAGAAAATTATTAGTAAAACTGCACCAAAACGAGCGAGGGGATTATCTTTAAGTTTTTGCCACCAATTCATAATTGAAAGTTGAGAATTTACTGACAATTATAAACTCAACATAAAAGAATATCCTTGATACTCCTAGATAAGATATACAAACTAAATCTAGGAACATCAAGGTTTTGAATTTTCGTTCTTATTTGTAAAAAAAATGAACAATTTCTGCTAACTCTATTTCGTCATTTCCACTAAATAAATAGCATCATCAAAATGAGGGGAATCAGTCTGTGGCTCAAAAACGAAATTATCAGTAGTCGGATCATAGATCGGCACATCTTTGACAACTTCAAACTCCACAAAATAGAGAACAACATTATCAGGAAGAGTAAAGTCATAAGTACCATCAGAAGCTGATTTAATTAAACCTTTCTGGGTTAATTTATTAACGATTTCTGATGATGGACTAGGCATAATATCATTCAACTTGGTATGCTCACTGTTATCGTTAGTAGCAAACTTAATACTATCTCTGTCATTCGCTGAAATCTGATAGGTTGTACTGGTACTCGTACAAAGGGTGTTTTCTTCCATGTGAGCATTAGCTTCCTGCTGTTCATTAAAAGTAGCTGTAGAACCAGTGCCTGTTCCACTAACTGTCCCAACAGCGCCTCCAACACCTGAGTCGTTAACGTAAAAATTAGTTGATATATCATCACTGGTAGTACCATCTGTACAAGGAATACTAGCATGAAGAACTGTAATAGTGGCTTGACCTTCTTCTTCAAACACAATGGATGGATTCACATTATAACGAGGGACATTTTCCCCAGCACTACCGATGACTTCAGAGCGAGCATGAGCCATGGTTACTACACTGTACTCCATCTTATCTGAATAGCGAGATTTTTTCTCTAAAACATCTTCTTTGTCGTACCCGAGATGTTTAAATTCATCGAGACTGGTACCAACGACATTAAGTTGTGCTAGTTGTTTATCTTCTCGAACACAAGTAAAAAATCCTCTGACATCTGCTTCTGCTTGGGGTAAACGATGCCATTGATTTCCTTGAGCATCGGTGGCAATATAAGTATTAACGCCATCGCTAATGGTCAAATCAGGAGGCAAGTTTCTACATTGTTTTTGGGAAGGAGCCAGATCAAGTGTCATCATGTCCACAAGAGCGTTACTGTCCCAATTAGCAGGGTTTCTTTTTTGGGCATCACTATGACCTCCATTATCGTTGAAATCCGGTCCAAAACGTCTAATTACCCCAGGTCCATTCCAGACTTCATCATCAGCAACTTCATCAACATAATAAACAACCCGCTCATAAATTCCGTCAATTTTAAGTGCAAGAACAGGAGTTTTTGTATTTCCATATTTTGCCCAAAAACTTGGAGCAAATTCTTCAAGATAATCTTGGGTTAATCTAGTCTCAATCGTTTTAGCACTACGAATTTCCTCAGAAATAAATTCAGTGGCTCTGTTAATATCATATTGCATTTCTCCAGTGGCATTGGCCACTTTATTTTCTCGTAAAATTGTGACTAAACCAAATCCTGCTATCATAACAACCACAAGGGTCATAGCAGCAGCAATCATTAGTTCAGCGAGGGTCCAACCGGCAGAAGGACGATATTTTTGTAAGAGTTTGAGGTAGATTTTTAACATGATTTTTTTTGTAATGTTGTATTAATTTTTTACTGTGTTAATTTTTGACAATGTTTAGCACTAGGGGGATTATCAGTTTGATTAGGATCGTAGATTCCTGTCCTCATAATTCCCAGTCCAAGACCCATAACTAAACATTGTTTTTCTCCTGTTCCTTTTACGGGCTTCACAACAATAGTACCCATCGTTGTTGTATTTCCTTTAAAAGAAAAAGTGACACCAGCGTCCATCGTGCTAGTCATGGTAATAGCAACATTGGAAGGTAATTCTCGCTCAACCCCACCTAAACACCCCTGATTCGTTGGAAGGGCAGGATCTTTAATATCAATGGTGGGAGGATCAGCATCCTTATCAATAACAATGGTGCATTTTTTTGAATTACGGATGGCTTGTTTTTGGGCATCTTGCAGGGCGATCTGAATTTGATCAAGCCCTTGTTTAACTTGATCCCCTTGCAGCATACTCATCAAGCTAGGAGTGCCGATCGCAGCAATAATGCCAGTAATCACGGTAGCAATGATGATTTCTAGGAGAGTAACGCCCTGATTAGGGTGAGAAACCGCACTCAGCCACAGCGGCCGGAATAACTTCTGTATAATTTTCAGAGATAATTGATGTTCTACCAGATTCGTTATCCCGTAGCGTATCTCCGTTGTTGTCTGTTTGGTTGGGATCTGTTGGGTCATAGGGTTCTCCGACGCGATAATAAACTTGTACAACGTTAAAAGAAGTCTCTCTATCAACGGTCATAATTCGCACAAGACGATAATTTTTATTAAGAAGATTGTTCTCAGAATTGGGATGAGCGTCGTCATCGCTTCCATTACGAACAATTTGAACAATTGCTCTTTGGCCAAGTTCAGTAGAATTTGGTGCTGATGAAAAAACGGTATTGGAATTAATGGCTGGATAAGATTGAGTGGTCGTGTCGCTAGTGACCCCGTCGGAATAGGTATCGCTGGCTAACAAGGAATCCAATTCTGTAACCAAATAAGACCCAAAACGGCGATCCATTTCCTGAGATTCATTGAAGTATAGAGGATAACAAATGCCTGTGCGAGTTCTGTTGGTGGGGTTAAGGGTGGCACTGGTTTGGATATAGTCTATATCCATCGCACTAGCAGTCGCCTGTAATCTTTCAATATCTTCTTGAATCACAAAGGTCGCTTGAGCTTGTCTTTCTGCTTTCACTTGCATGACAGCGTTAATAGTCATTGCTTGTAAGGTTCCCATTAAAAAGGCTGAGGACACTAAAATAGCAATGGTGACTTCAAAAAGACTAAAACCTTGATTATTTTGGGGTTTGGAGCGATCAAGGATAAGAGTAAATAATAGTTTATTCATGGTATGATAGCTGTTTTCAGATCAATAGACTAACCAGGAAAATAAAAATTCCCCCCACACTTCCCACACCTCCCACACTC
>JASJDW010000367.1 GCA_030064955.1 Crocosphaera sp. | reverse complement strand
TTCATTAATATTTTGCTGCATTCGTTGCATATTTTGTTCCATTTTATTCATATTTTGTTCCATTTTTTCCATATTTGCTTCAATTCTATCTAATCGAGAAGAACGCCACCACATAACAAGTACCTCAAAACCTTTTTATTCTTTGAGTATAACTGAAATTTAAACTAAGGATTCAAGAAAAGTATCTAAATAGAGGAAAAATATATGAACAAAAGCTGTAGGGTGGGCAAAATAAATGACTGTTTCAAATTAGATTAGAAATTTTAAATATTTGCCCACCTATAAAATGTTTATTATTAAACCTTACTTTTTTAGAAAGGGACAAAAAGCTTTGCCATCAATGGAGATTGAAAGCGCAATCATAATCATTATAGTTGTGATCTAGATGAAATTAAAATCAAGATTACGTTTATTGCAAAAACACAATCAGTAATCGAAAATGTATTGATATATGCCTATAAATGACCAAGTGTGATTAATTGTCAAGCCTCATTCTATTTCTTATTTTCCAAAACTTAAGCAATCTTACTCAGTGCATCCTGCAAGCTTATGTAACTATTTATAAATTTTTTAGGATAAATGATCCCATATCTGATATGGAGGGAAACTGAATTAATGACGAGGAATCAGAGCATAAACACTCATTAGTTAAATTAATGAGACTGTCTATAAATTGTAATCAAAAAATCTACTGAAAAAGGGTAAAAAGAATGTTAAAAGAGTCTAACTATCGTGATATGATAAGGACTCGAAAAGCACATAAGTGAATAAACGGTTTGCTACAAGCGACTTTGAGCGACCGCATAACTTTCTAAAATTTTCTCTATTACCGGTAGGTCAGGGGAAACCGACTTACAAACTGATAAATGAGAAATTAACGATGCCCATTCATGGAGGAATAACAATATGGCACAGGCCACAAAAGCAGGGTTTAATGCCGGTGTTCAGGACTACCGCTTAACCTATTACACCCCCGACTACACACCGAAAGATACCGATTTACTGGCGTGCTTCCGCATGACCCCCCAACCGGGTGTTCCTCCTGAAGAAGCCGGTGCAGCCGTTGCCGCAGAATCTTCTACTGGAACCTGGACAACGGTTTGGACCGACAACTTAACCGACTTAGATCGTTACAAAGGTCGTTGTTATGATCTAGAACCCGTTCCCAATGAAGATAACCAATATTTTGCGTTTATTGCCTATCCTTTAGACCTATTTGAAGAAGGATCAGTGACTAACGTTCTCACCTCTTTAGTTGGTAACGTTTTCGGGTTCAAAGCATTACGGGCATTACGTTTAGAAGACATCCGTTTCCCCGTTGCTTTAATCAAAACCTTCCAAGGGCCTCCTCACGGGATCACCGTTGAACGGGATAAATTAAACAAATATGGTCGTCCCCTCTTAGGTTGTACCATTAAGCCCAAATTAGGCTTATCCGCTAAGAACTATGGACGTGCGGTTTATGAATGTTTGCGTGGTGGGTTAGACTTCACCAAAGACGACGAAAACATCAACTCTCAGCCCTTCATGCGTTGGCGCGATCGCTTCTTATTCGTACAAGAAGCCATCGAAAAATCACAAGCGGAAACCAACGAAGTTAAAGGTCACTACCTCAACGTTACCGCAGCGACCTGTGAAGAAATGATGAAACGGGCTGAGTTTGCCAAAGAAATTGGCACTCCCATCGTTATGCACGACTTCTTAACCGGTGGTTTCACCGCTAACACTACCTTAGCCAAGTTCTGTCGTGATAATGGCATCTTATTACACATCCACCGTGCGATGCACGCGGTAATTGACCGTCAGAAAAATCATGGTATTCACTTCCGCGTCTTAGCCAAGTGTTTACGTCTATCTGGTGGTGACCACCTTCACTCTGGAACCGTTGTAGGTAAATTAGAAGGGGAAAGAGGCATTACTATGGGGTTTGTTGACCTCATGCGCGAAGACTACGTTGAAGAAGATCGTTCTCGCGGTATTTTCTTCACCCAAGACTACGCTTCTATGCCTGGAACCATGCCTGTTGCGTCTGGTGGTATCCACGTATGGCATATGCCTGCCTTAGTTGAAATCTTCGGTGACGACTCTTGCTTACAGTTTGGTGGTGGTACCTTAGGACACCCCTGGGGTAACGCACCTGGTGCAACCGCTAACCGTGTTGCTCTTGAAGCTTGTATCCAAGCTCGTAACGAAGGTCGTTCTTTATCTGGCGAAGACGGTAACAAAGTTATCCGCGAAGCTTGTAAGTGGAGTCCTGAGTTGGCCGCTGCTTGTGAACTCTGGAAAGAAATTAAATTCGAGTTTGAGGCAATGGATACACTCTAACTTTGGGATAATTGTTAGTTTTTAGGAATATAAAAAACTAAAAACTAACAACTGTGTCCGAGGAGGGACGGGTAGGCATCTATGTATCCCAAAAAAATAGCTAATGACACTGCCGAAGTAATACAAAATTACCTAACTTATCAAGCGGTTCGTGTAATTCTTGACCAATTATCAGAAACCAACCCCAAACAGGCTATATGGCTGAGACAATATACGGCTTCCCACAATATTCAAAAGGGAGAGTCCTTTATTGAGGGGTTAATGGGTGAAGATAAGGAGTTAGTAATGCGTATTCTCAAAGTGAGAGAATATCTGGCTTCTGAAGTGATGGAATTTATGCCCCAGATGGTAAGACATCGTATTAGTCAGGCCAATGTAGAACACCGTCGTCAGCTATTGGAGAGGCTTACCCGTTCTTCCTCAGTATCCTCAACTGCTTCTGAGTCAGAGAATGATGACTCACCTTCTAACTGTGATTAACTTGAGATAGGAATCAACCAACCATGAAAACATTACCTAAAGAGCGTCGTTACGAAACCCTTTCTTACTTACCCCCTTTAACTGATCAACAAATCATTAAACAGATTGAAAATGTGTTAGACCAAGGCATGATTCCTGGGGTTGAATTTGAAGAAGATCCTAAACCTGAGACTCACTTCTGGACTATGTGGAAGTTACCTCTGTTTGGTAGTGTTTCTGCTCAACAAGTATTAGCTGAAATACGCGAATGTCGTTCTGAGTATCCTAATGCTTATATCCGTGTGATTGGTTTTGACAATATCAAACAGTGTCAAACCATGAGTTTCATTGTTCATAAGCCTAATAACCGCGCATTCTAAGCTGTTTTAAATAACTTTGAGCAGTAAATTTTGGCCTACCTACAGTTATTGTAGGTAGGTTAATATTAGAGGGGGTCCCAATTCTGATAGGTGATATGATTATTCAGACAGAAAAACGGTACTACACTCCTGAAGAATACTTGACATTAGAAGAAAAAGCCATAGATAGACACGAATATCGAGATGGAGAAATTGTTCTAATGACAGGAGGTACCACAAATCACAATCAAATTGCACTCAATTTCTGTCGCAAGTTTCCTTTAAAAATTAATAATCAAGATTATTATACTTATATCAATGATGTTCGCTTGTGGATAGAGCAACATCGTCTCTACACCTATCCTGACGTGATGATAATTAGAGGAAAACCAATCTATGAAGGAACAGGGACAAGCAATGTAATAAATCCTTCAATTATTGTAGAAGTCCTCTCTAAATCGACCCAAGAGTACGACCGAACAGACAAATTTCAATATTATCGTTCTATCCGTGAATTTCAGGAATATATATTAATCGATCAATATCGTTTTTATGTAGCTCAATATGTTAAGAAAGAGGATGAACAATGGCTTTTCCATGATTATCAAGGAAAGGAATCCATTTTAAAGTTAGGTTCAGATGATTTTGAAATTTCGTTTCAAGACCTGTATGAAAGAGTCAATTTTGAGTTAAGTCAAGAGTAATTAAGTGTTACTTAACCTGTTTGATGTTAATCAAGGCGGGTAAAAATTTTAATTTTAAACAATCTTGACCCTTTTGTATTATCCTTTTTCTGTCACTCTCCAAAAGTCAAGGTAAAGTAGATATACTTAGGAAAAAAGTATATAAGGGGTCAAGGGTTTTTGACCCCTAAAATTTTCACTGAATAATAATCGGTTGTAAACCAATACTTTTAAGACTTCTTTCTGCTTTTTGAGCATTATCCTTATCACTAAATAATCCCACTTGTAACATGGAACGACCCTGATAAGAGGTAGAAAACGCTTCAGGAAACAGCGATCGCACACGAGATTGATCACGACGACTATTAGCCGCAACCATAACCCGATAACTTTGAGAGGTTCCAGTCGAAGGAGACGATGATCGCACTAAACTATTATTTCCGTTATTAACTGCTTTGGGAGACGGAGGAGGAACGATACCACTCACACTTTTAGTGGTTGGGGGTTCGAGGGGAGGAAGTTCTGAAAAACTAGGTAACGGTGGGGGTTCGTTGGAGACTGAAGGAGTTGGAGGAGGCGGTAACGTATTGCGAGAGGGTTGGGAAGAATAAGAAGGGACAGAGGGTTGAGTGTCTGCGGTGAAAGTCATCTCTTGTACAGGAGTATCACCAGATAGCATCTCTTCTGTGGATGAATCAGTGATATTATAAGCCGGTTGAGCAGGAATAGATGCACTGTCCCCTGTTAAGTAGACATGGCTTAATACTTTGCCATTGTAAGCCCGTTGAGTGAATCGCCAACCCGGATCTAAATCAATTTTCAAAAATCCTGAAGCCATTCCCTCACTTCTCCCAACCACAATATTCGGTTGACTGGGATCGCTGCGATGGGTTCCGACTAATACTAATTCCCCGTTTTTTTCGACAATTCTTAACAAATAATCCAGTCCTAAATCTTGTCCATCAATGCGAATGGAATAACCATTACTATCTGTACTTCGTTGACAACTACCAGCAAAGTTAAAGTTGAGTAGTAAGGGATCGATGGTGGTGACTGAATTGGATTCTATTTCTTCCCAACACTGTCGCTGTCCTGGGATTTGTCGTATGATCAGCAAATCGTATTTATTATCGCCATAGGGCCTGGCGATCGCAATAAAATCATCCTGGTTAACTTCTTGTTCATCAAAAGGGGATGCGTAAGAAGGAAACCAAGGAATCATACCAGTCAAAGCTACAGTAGTAACAGCAACAAGTTTACCAATAAGTGTGAGTTTCATCATCTCTACCATTGCATCATCACAACATGACCAACACAAAATAGTGTGATTTAATGTCTGCGATCATGACGCATCTCATCAGTAGAATGTTGCTAACATTGGACAGGTTGCAATCTGTCTATGGTTTAGTTTAACTGCTTACTAATTAAATTAAGATAAAAAAATCTTTAGGATAACTAAAGTTTGATTACGATGTAAGTTAATTTGATTATATATTTAATTTATGAAAAAAGTATCTTTATTGGCTTCTTTTGTAAGTATTAGCAGTTTCATCTCTTACCCTGCTATAGCTGCTAGTTTTTCAACCATTTACGGGTTTGGAGATAGTTTATCTGGTACAGGTAATATTAATCAGATTATTGTTGAAGCAACAGGGGGAACCCAGACATTTCCCCCCAGTCCTCCATATTTTATGGGACGATTTTCTAATGGGCCAGCTTGGATAGAAATTCTTGCTCAAAAGTTAGAAGTTCCCTTAATTAATTCTGCTTTTGGTGGTGCAACCAGTGGCTTTGAGAATACGCTTGATACCACATTACCAGGAATTCCTTTACCTGGGTTACAGCAACAAATTGCTAATTTTACGATTAATAATCCTTTAGCTGATCCTAACGCACTGTATGCTATTTGGGCAGGAGGGAATGATTAAGCTGTTAAGCATTTAAACCACGTTAACAGAATTTCCTTTATTTTTAAGTTTACGATTCCATTTAATAATAAGTTCTCCTTCGTTTAAG
>JASJDW010000366.1 GCA_030064955.1 Crocosphaera sp. | reverse complement strand
GCAAGGGAACGCGCGAGGAGAGCCGTCTCCCTTGGTTGAAGCAGGAATTGAACATCAAGCCTGTCTAGGTTTGTCTAGGTTTCATGAAGCAGTGAACTAAGTCATGTGGTGAAGATATCTTGATGAATATCAGTAAATGCAGAAAATTAATTGCATCTTGCACCTTCAAACTTAATCCTAAGTAACAAGACTGGATATTTGACTTAATATCTCTTCTTTAAGATTATCATAATTCTCACTTAAGTTATATGTATAAGTTTTGTTGTCCATTTTTTTTTATCTCTTAGAAATTCAAAAGTTATTTTACGTTACCCATATCTTGACCATTCACCAGTTAAACTTTCAAGAAAAAGCCAGGAAAACTCCTAGCTTTAGCCAATGTTTAGGTGTGTTGTGGTCGGAGTTTACGAACGATAGTGACATTTAGCAATCATCTTTGTCATCTCCAGGACAGTCTTTCCCATAAGGAGTAGAACTATCATAAAAAGGGTTAGACGTAGCGACGGCCATAGTTTCCACACCGAAAAACACAAGCAGGGAAATCGCTATGATGGTTGCTAGTTTACGTTTGAGTGTTTGTTTGTTGTTCATGGTTGGGTCATCTCCTTAACTCACACCTGGTGAGAGGGTTTCTTGGATGTTTGATTGCCCTCTACTCTGATGATAAGAATCTTTTGTTAGAATGTCAGTCCCATTGACCGTTAATTTTTCCCATCTATAGCAGGAGATAACATGGAATTAAGTAGAAAATAGTAGAATACTAAAACTGTTCTCAATTAGATGTATTTTCTCAACCCTGATTACTTCAGGGATATTTGTTTTAATCGATATCATCATTAATGCGATCGCTATGAAACCAAAAAACTGGGATTTATTCCTCAAAGATGTTGCCAATGAGCAAAATTTAAAAGGGAGACTAAGAGAAATTTTTTTAGTACGGTTTGCCTATGACAATTGGCGCAAACCAGATACAGAAGTGTGGGAACTAGCAGAAGCGGCCAGTCATGAAACCTATAAAAAACAAATGACAGAACTCTATAGTTCTTTTTCTAGTGAAAAACCCAATGGTTGTCCTGAATTAGATCCCCGTAGCAAAGGACCAGGAAAATTTCAAATCTTACGAGAATGGTTAAAAGATATCAAATATGAGGAATGGGAACGAGAAAGAGGGCCAAAACCCCCACCTCCTCCCCCACCTCTCCCTGATGGTGATTACATTTCCCGTCCCCCGATTGAATCAGATTGTTGTCAAACCATTCTTAAACAGGGGGCATTAATACGAATTAAAGCTCCTGAAAAAATGGGAAAAACTTCTCTTTTAAAGTTAATTTTAGACTATGCAGAAGAGAATGACTGTCGTAAAGTTTATCTCAATTTGCGATCAGCAGAATCCGCAATGTTCAGTAGTTTAGATAAGTTTTTACGCTGGTTTTGTGCCAATATTAGCAGAGAATTAGGTTTAAAACCGCAACTAGACGATTATTGGGATGAGGAATTGTTTGGCAGTTTAGTTAGTTGTAAAACCTATTTTCAAAGTTATGTCTTAGAAAATATTGATCGTCCTTTAGTTTTGGGTTTAGATAACCTAGATCGCATCTTTGAATATGTGGATATTGCTCAAGATTTTTTACCCATGTTACGCTATTGGCACGAAGAAGCCAATAACTTAGAAATTTGGCAAAACCTCCGTTTATTAATCGCTAATTCTACGGAAGTATATATCAAATTAGATGCTAATCAATCTCCTTTTAATGTAGGAAAACAGGTTAAGTTACCAGGTTTTAACTTAGAACAAGTCTTAAAATTAGCTAAAATGTATAACTTGGATTGGTCAGAAAATCCTGAACAACAAGAGTTTGCTAAGGATTTAATTGAGATGGTAGGTGGCCATCCTTATCTGGTTGATTTAGCCTTAAAAGCCTTAGCTGCTCAAAAAATTTCCCAAGATAAATTATTAGCAGAAGCCCCAACCCAAGGGGGAATTTATAGTAGTCATTTACGTCGTCATTGGGATAATTTACAATCCGCTCCTGATTTAGCTGATGCCATGAAAGAAGTGGTAAAAAGTGATGCTGGCGTACAATTAGAACCTTCTATTGCTTATAAATTAGAAAGTATGGGATTAATTACTTTAGTGGGGGATGAAGCTAAACCAAGTTGTCAGCTATATCATCGTTATTTTGCTGATAATCTTTAGAAAAATAATGGATAAAAAACTCCCTGATCTCAGACCAGGGAGTATTAAAATCGGTAAGTCTCAAAAAACTATTTGACGCTAACTTTAGCACCAGCCTCTTCGAGTTTCTTCTTGATCTCTTCAGCGTCGTCTTTTCCTGTAGCCTCTTTAATGGGCTTAGGAGTGGATTCCACCATATCCTTAGCTTCTTTAAGCCCTAAACCGGTGATACCGCGAACGACCTTAAGAATGGCAATTTTCTTGTCACCAGGAACTTCTTCGAGAATGACATCAAATTCAGTCTTCTCTTCTTCAGGTTCAGCGGCCGCAGCCCCAGGCGCACCAGCACCAGGCGCCATCATCATCATGCCACCAGAAGGGGCAGCAGCACTGACACCAAAGGCTTCTTCAATTTGTTTAACCAACTCAGATGCTTCTAAGAGGGTCAAAGATTTTAGCTTTTCGAGAATTTCATCGGTTGCAGCAGACATAATTTAACTCCTTGAAAATGAATGAAAAAAGTGGATAATTGAACAAACAAGATAGATAGATTGGGGAATGTCCTTTAACCATTCCCTTCTTCTCTGGCCGCCATAGCAGCCATAACCCGCCCAAAAGAGTTGGGGATGTCGTTGATACCCCGTCCCAAAGAACTTGGTACTTCGTTGACCCCAACGGCCAACTTGGTGGCAATAGAATTGATCGCTCCAGCGACTTGTGCAATCAGTTCTTCTTTAGACGGTAAATCAGCGATCGCCTTAACCTGTTCTTCGCTGAGGGACTGCCCTTGCATCACACCACCGCGAAACTCGGTTTTTTTGGTGTCTTTTTTAAAGGCTTGATAAGCCCTCACCGCGCTACCTACGTCATCTTTGACTAACACAAAAGCCGATGACCCTTTTAAAAAGTTGGTCATGGGTTCCCATGCTTCGTCACCAGTGACAGCTTGTTCCATTAAGGTGTTTTTGGTCACCTTACAGATAGCCCCACTGGGTCGTAGGCGGTTACGCAGATCGGTAATTTCGGCAACGGATAAGCCTTGATAATCAATAACAAACCCTAATTGGGCTTCTCCCAAGAGTTCCTTGAGATCGGCGATCACCGTTGCTTTATTTTCCCTGGTTCTTCCCATTCTGCTCTCACCTCCTTAATTTTGGGAAAAAAATAAACCCCTAGCTTTTTTGCCGGGGCTGAAGTCGAATCCTATCACAGAAATAAGGATAAAACCTACTATTTCTGCGGATTTTATGGCTTCAGGCTTCAACCTCGGCAGGATCTTTAAGCAAGTTGCCCCTGCTGTCTTCGGTGTGAACCAAAGTCTAGTTTTTTAGTTGTGGGGATCAGCCTTCTGCGAGTTTTAAGTCTCGTAAGGCACTAATATCGACTTGAATTGAAGGTCCCATCGTAGCAGAGACAAAAATGCTACGCCAGTAGCGTCCTTTTGCCCCAGAGGGACGTTGTTTGTCGATGGTTTCTTGTAAGGCTTTGAGATTAGCCAGCAAGTCTTCGGGGGAAAATGATGCCTTTCCAAACATAACATGAACAATACCGGTTCTGTCAGCCCTAAATTCTAATTTCCCTGCTTTAAATTCATTAATAGCGGTTTCTAAGTCGGCGGTTACAGTTCCCCCTTTGGGTGATGGCATTAAACCACGTGGACCCAATAAACGCCCTAATTTAGCTACTTTGGGCATCATATCAGGGGTCGCAATCAGCACCTCGAAATCCATCATTCCTTTTTGGATTTCATCAATTAATTCTTCAGAACCAACAAGATCAGCCCCGGCGTTACTGGCTTCTTGAACTTTTTCCCCTCTGGCAATGACAGCAACTCTGATTTCTTGACCAGTTCCTTGGGGTAGGGAAACCGTTGTCCGTAGTTGTTGGTCGGTATATTTGGGATCAATACCCAGACGAATATGAGCTTCTGCGGATTCGTTAAACTTAGCTGTCGCCGTTTCTTTGAGGAGTTGTAAGGCTTCTAACGGCTCATAAGCTCGATCTTCATCGATCTTAGATAAGGCTTCTTTGATTCGTTTTGAAAGTTTTTTGGGCATGATTCCTCCTGGGGTACTAACGAAGCTTGGCTTCTCCCCTCTTGGGTAAATTTAACGGTTAATTAGTCTTTGATAGTTACACCCATATTACGGGCGGTTCCTTCTACAATGTTCATGGCTGCATCAATGTCGTTAGCATTGAGGTCAGGCATTTTGGTTTGAGCGATTTCTCTGAGTTGATCGCGAGTGAGACTGCCCACTTTTTGGTTATTGGGTTGGGCTGATCCTTTTTCAATGCCGGCTGCTTTGCGAATTAACACAGAAGCAGGAGGCGTTTTGAGGACAAAGGTAAAACTGCGATCTTCAAAAACAGAAATTTCTACAGGAATAACCATTCCTGCTTGATCGGAGGTTTTGGCATTGTATTCTTTACAAAATGCCATGATATTTACCCCATGTTGTCCCAAAGCCGGACCGACAGGGGGGGCAGGGTTAGCCTTTCCCGCAGGAAGGGCTAGTTTAATTAAGGCAACAACTTTTTTGGGCATCGCTAGTTTTGTTTCTCAACTTGATTAAATTCGAGTTCAACTGGAGTATCTCGTCCAAAAATGGAGAGTAACGCCCTGAGTTTGTTGCGTTCAGAACTGACTTCTACCACTTCCCCTTCAAAATCTTTAAATGGCCCTGAGAGTACCAGAATTTTGTCGCCGATTTCCATATCAATCTTAACAACGGGTTCTGGTTGTTCTGCTTGCCTAAAGATTCTTTCCACTTCTGATGGACTGAGGGGAAGGGGTTTGACGTGGCCACGGCCTCGACCATAAGCTCGTCTTTGTTCTGAACCCACAAAGTTGATGACGTTGGGGGTATTTTTAACCACTAACCAAGCATCATCATCCATGATCATCTTGACTAAAACATAGCCAGGAAAGACTTTTTCTTCCCCTTGTTGACGACTCCCGTCCTTACGGACTTTTACCGTTGGTGTTTTGGGAATTTGAATTTGTAAAATTCGATCCGCTACGTCAAGGGTTTGAATCCGTTGTTCTAGGTTGTTTTTAACTCGCTTTTCACAACCAGAGGCGACTTGTACGGCGTACCAACGGGCTACCCGTTTTGGTGGTTCTTGCTGTTGTTCTGGTTCGGATGTGTGATCGTGAGCAAAACTCATTAAAATACCTTCCCTGATCCCCATGAAAAGAGGTTGTCTACAAGATAAATAACAGTAGCCACCAGGCTTACCATTAAGATAACCGCAGCAGATTCGCTTAACAGTTGCTGTCTGGAGGGCCAAACCACTTTGGCTAGTTCCTCTTTGGTTTCAACCACAAAATTGCTGACTTTGGTGTCACCTTTAGCTTGCTTTGTATCTTTTTTAGATCCTTCTTGTCTAACCACGGCGATCTCTTCTCAACATAAAACGACAGTGTTTGATGACGACACTGGATTTTGTCATAATTGGGTTAATCTATCCAGTTGAACTCGGAACTACCAGTATAACGTAGAACATAACTTTTTGTTACTAATTTGCTTAAATCAGAAACAAATTGATTCTACTTTTTTAATCAAATCGGAGCGGCGGGATTTGAACCCACGACCCCTACTACCCCAAAGTAGTGCG
>JASJDW010000365.1 GCA_030064955.1 Crocosphaera sp. | reverse complement strand
TTAAGATTTTTTAGTAGGTTTTTAAGAGCAAGAAAATTAATAAACAAAATTCTAAAATGGTAGGGTGGGCAAACCAAACACTTTTCTAAACTACTCATAAATTAAAACATTTTGCCCACCTTACAAACAAGGATTATTATTTACAATTTACTTACCGAAGAAATCAATGGGAAACGTTAAAGCCTTTACTAAACGTACATAGAATGCAACAGTTACAAGAACACTTTTTAGAATTAGTAGAGCAGTTATGGGAAGGACAAGTTATTATGCCTTTAGTTAAATTTAGATTAGATTATATTTAAGATTTTTGGTATTAAAAAGATGTATAAATTCTAAATATAAAGAGAAACCGAAAAATAGCCTTGACTCGTTTGAAATTTCATTATGATTAAGCTAGTTAGAGATTAGCCTTTGACTTTCATTGAAAATCTCCCGAAGTAATCTTCAAAAATGAGATTACTCGTTCCTCGGAATGACAAATATCTTAACGATTTTTTTGTACTGCTATAATTCTTTTTGTTTGAGGTTTGCTGTCTTGATAAACATCAAAAAGTATTCTTTGATTGGGTTAGCAACGGCTTCTTTATTGCTAGTAGGAAAACAATTCGGTAATTGATGCTGCGTATCGAGTCGATCCTGCTATTGTTTATAGTATTATTCCTGATGATAATCACAATGCTTTGAACGCCTGGGAAACCATATCTTCTTGGACAGGAGGTAAGGTATTTACACCTGACTCCCCTGATGCAGTAGTCGCAGACTTTTTAACAGCCATTAATGATATTCGTGATAATCCGAATTTTCCCGATCCTCCAGAACCCCAATCAACCCCTGAACCAAATTTAATACTAGGATTTTTTGTAGTAGGTTTGTCGACTATATCTTACTCAAAACGTTTCTAACGTGAATTCGGGATAAGCTCAAAGGCTAATAAAATCGTTGAAACTTGACAGTTTCGTGATCTTATGTAATACTAAAGTTCAGCAATGAAAAATGCGGGTATAGCTCAGCGGTAGAGCGTCACCTTGCCAAGGTGAATGTCGCGCGTTCGAATCGCGTTACCCGCTCTTTAAAAAATAAAGAACTTTGGAGGGGTTAATAAGAATAACTCACTTTCTCCAATAGGGTTAATAGGAGTAGGTAAAGTTATCCCTATAATCCCTGCTTTTTTAAGCACTAACGCCCCTTGAACATTACCCCACAGGAATCGTTCTGCCCAATGGCTTAAGTCGGGTTGATGACCCACTAGAGCAATGATACTTTGATCATGATGATACTCAGAATTTAGCCACCAATCAAGCCACAGTTGAAGGTTTCCTCCAGGAGAAAGGGGTTTAAATTCCTCTAATTTATCAGTTAAGCCTGCGTTTTGTAGGATTGTAGCAGTTTCACGCGCTCTGAGTAAGGGACTGGTCAAAATAATATCGAATTTAATTTTAATCTCTTTTAACCGTTGAGCCACTTTCTGGGTTTTTTCCTTTCCCAGATCCGTTAAGGGACGAACTTCATCCTTAATTAAGTTGTCTCGTTCTACTGCAATGCCATGACGGATAAGATACAGTTGTGTCATACGTTAAATTGTTGTGATGAGGTGCTATGAGTAAACCTATTTATGAAATTGTAGACGAATTACCCACCAATAACATGACCGTTAAGGTTCTCAAAACTCTAGATTTTGTGGTTCCTGGAGAATGGAATAACTTGGTGGGGTTTGAAAACACCATTCGCACTGTTACAGGAGAAACGGATGAGGACATGATCCAACAAATCGGCGATCGCGCCGTTCATCTGTTCAATGATAAATCCCAAGGGTATCAACGAGCGTTGTGGTTGTATCATACGATAGATAGTAGTGATAGTGCATTGGGGGCTGCTGCATTAGCCAATAAAATTGGGGAAAAAGTTTCCTTTTTAGGCTTTTTAAACAAAATTACGCCCAATCCTGATAAAGCTCAAGCCATCGATTTATCGTTAAAATTAGTAACGGAATTAGTGGCTTTTTGTCAGATTAATGGCATTCCTGGGGACAGTATTGGGGATTTTGTCGCTTCTTTAGGAGATTATAGCGGAGAATCTTTGATGCGGATGGCTGCATTAGTCTGTTTAGATGGATTAATTCCCCTTGGTCCTGATTTTATTATGAAAGTGCAATCCAGTCTTAACAATCTTTCTCCCAAAGAATTAGAGAATAATGGTACTTTTAACAACATAAAAGAGGCGATTCCAGGGAATAAAACCAGTAGTCAACTGGACTTTATTGGAGAAAGCTTTGACTCTGTGAAAGGATGGATGTCGGGGTTTGTTGAAAAGAAAGATATTAGTCGACAAGGACTATTTGATCGCTTAAGCAACTTCATTGAATACTCAGAAGATAAATTAGATTATTTTGCAGCCTTTTTAGACATGACAACCAACTATTATGAACACACCGGAACCCAAACCTTAGCCAGACGCTTAATAGAAAGAGCAGTAGCAGAAATCTAGCGTAACATTTGTTAATGAAAAACGATGGAGGGGCCGCTTAACCCCTAAACTGAGAATAGCCAGACTTTGGTAGCGCATTTAGAAAGCATTAAGGGAAATATCATGGCAACTCCATCGGACCAAACGCAAAAAAAACCCCTAGAAATTCGGGAAATTCAAGAATTAGCGATCGCTATCTCCGCCAAAAACCTCAATCCCACCATGCTCTCCCAAGAGTTTCTCAAGCAAACTGGAATTGTTCCAAATGAGTGGGAATTAGGTAAACAACCCGTTTTAGGACAAAATTTGTCGCAAGTTACCTTTCAAAATGGCGTAAGTATCGTTGCTCAACCTCGCACCATTACCTTTATGGAGTCTTTAGGAGCAAAAAAACCCGATGAACTCAATATTCCTAATGTTGCTCGTCAATATGTAGAAAAACTCTCCAATGCAGAGTATCAAGGATTATCCATTACCCCTAAAACTTTAGTTCCCTTTCCAGGAAGTGAACAAGGAGCGAGAAACTTCATTACTCAAAACCTTTTATCTCCTGGGGAGTGGCAAAATTATGGTAATGCACCTTTACAAGCTGGTTTAAATTTACTCTATCAACTTGATCGTTGTCAATTTAGCTTAAGTATTAATGAAGCTAAAATTCAAATGCCAGATAAATCTGCGATTCCTGCCTTATTATTTGCTGGTAATTTTAACTATAATTTAGCTGCTGGAAATCCTCAAGAGGTGATTGCTAAGTTAAAACAAGGAATTAATGATTGGCAAAGTGATTTAAACGCTTTTCAAGAAGTAGTCAATCAACGCTTTTTAGCGCAACAACAACAAACCAGTTTATTTCCTACCACTTAGTTAATGATAGGGGTTTAGGCGTTAGTTATTAGGGGTTAAGGAAATGGTTTCTTAACCTCTAATTTATTAATTATTAATGACAAAGATGTAAGATGTAAGTGAAACAACAATGATTCAACTTAAACTAGCTTCTCAAGATAATACTAGAGTTAATTTAATTCCGTTTGTAACTTTGGTAATTGCTTTGATTTCTATTTCTTTTGCTCCTATTTTTATTCGCATTAGTGAAATTGAACTGGGAGCAAATGGAACTGTTTTTAATCGCTTATGTATATTTTTTGTTATTTTTGGCTTAGCTCAAGCCATTAGAAATCGATTTTATTCTCCTAAAACTACCTCAATAGAATCACCCTTAACCGCTAAACATTGGCTGCTTTTATTATTAGTCGGTATTATTTCTATTACGTCTTTGGGACTTTGGGCAATTTCTTTACAATATACCAGCGTTGCTAACTGTATGTTGTTGAATAATATGACTCCTATTTTTACAAGTCTCGGTGCTTGGTTATGCTTTGGAAAACGTTTTGATACTAAATTTATCTTAGGAATGATCCTAGCGTTATCAGGGGCAATTTTTCTAGGTTTAGAAGATTTACAAGGTATGAATGGCCATTTAATTGGGGACTTTTATGCCTTATTATCAGCCGTTTTTTTAGGCAGTTATTTCCTGATTGTGGAACAATTAAGAAATCGGTTTTCTGCTACCACTATTCTACTTTGGCGATGTGGAATTGGTAGTATATTATTAGTTCCTTTTGTGTTATTAACGGAAGAAAAATTATTTCCGACTACCTGGCAAACTTGGTTGGCCGTGATAGGATTAGGAATTATTTCTGAAGGGTTAGGACAAAGATTATTAGCAGATTGTTTAGATAAATTTTCCTCTAGTTTCATCGCTATATTTCTATTATTAGAACCTATTGTTAGTGCAATGTTAGCTTGGATAATTTTTGCCGAGGGTTTAACTTCAATTACTGGGTTAGGTTTTATGATCATCCTAACAGGAATTTATTTAGCACAATCGAGCAATGCTGCTGTTCATGAAGGATAATTCTCTTCAACTTTAACCGTAATTATGCCAGTTAACGAATAGTCATCTGTTTCCTTGTTTTTTTAAGAAAAATTTTGTAACCTATGCAATCAATACCGATAAGTTACTCTATTTTGATCAATTATGAGAAAACAAGCAAACTATCTAAAACGACTCTCCTCTGTTGTCGCAGGTATTAGTCTCGGTTTAACCCTAAATTATCCAATGATTGGGTCTAACGTTTCTGCACAAGTTCCCTTGTCTCAAACTAAAGATTATCTTGCCCAAGCTAACATAACCGTTGAAGATTTACAGGGGTTTAATGGTGTGGTTAAATCTCTGGCTATAACCCCCGATAGTAAACTCTTATTAGTCGGAACAGGAGACGGTTTACTAAGTGCTATTGATTTAGAAACGCAAGAAACGCTCTACAGTAAAGCAGTTTTAGTTAATAGTTATTCTTCCATTGCGTTTAATGTAGAAAAAGATGCGTTAGTGGTTGGTGATGATGAAACTGTAATGATTCTCAGTTTATCCAATGGACAAAAATTACGTTTTCTTAGAGAACATACAGGAAAAGTGAGTGATGTGGCCATTAGTCCCGATGGTCAACAGATTGTTAGTGTTAGTGGGGATGATCGCACTATTAGAATCTGGGATCTTGAATCTGGGGAACTGATTAAAACCATCGGGGCCAATATTGGTCCGACAACCAGTGTACAATATACCCCTGACGGTACAATGTTTATTACAGGAGCGATCGGCGATGATCGCACGTTTAAGTTTTGGGATGCAACGACTTTTGAATTATTAACCAGTTCTTCTCAACAACCTGGATTTATTAATGATTTGAAAATTAGTAATGATGGGACACAATTAGTGGCCGCAGTACGCAATTTTGTTAAAAGTTGGGACCTTACTACCCTCAAACAAACTAGGTCTATGAAAGGTCCAAAATTAGAGATTAATACCATTGCTATTTCCCCTGATAATCGTACCGTTGCAACAGCGAATAAGGAGGGAACGATTATGTTATTTGATTTAGTCACAGGTCGTAAATTAACCACGTTACAAGGTCATCGGGGATGGGTTCTCTCCCTTGCTTTTAGTCCTGATGGTAAGTATTTGTATAGTGGTGCAGAGGATAAAATGATTAAAGTTTGGCAACTGCAACCATAGAAATTATGGTAGTTCCCATACTTGTGATGCTTCACCGTGAGCGCGACTCCGAACGGTACAAAATCTTCTCGTTTTAGGAGTTAGGAGTTCGGGAGTTCAGGAGTTTGGTGGAAAATGAGCGGATTATCTTCTAATTTTTCCCCACCCCCCACACCCTACACCCTACACCCTATCTCGACCCTTTGGGTCAGGCGCGTTCCCAAACGCCGTGCGACGGCGTGGGGTCGCC
>JASJDW010000364.1 GCA_030064955.1 Crocosphaera sp. | reverse complement strand
GGATGGGAAACCAGAATAAACGCAATTTGAAACCATCTTTTTGAACAGCAGGGGTCAACACCGTTGACCCCTAATATTTATTTGTTAAAGTGAGTAAATTTTTGTCAGATTATAATACATTATTCAAAGATAGTTAACAGCCATCGATTTATCTTTTTGGTATCTCCTAATATGGAAGTTATCTCATCATTAGGAGTCAGAAAGTTATGAAAGTGAAAATGATTTTACCCGCTTTAACCGAAGCGTTAAGTCCTTTCTGGCGACCGATTAAATATCATTTATTTCCCCCCCTTGGTTTAGCTTCTATTGCTGCTTTTTTTGATGAGTCGGATGAGATTGATTTACAAGACGAACACGTTGAACCGTTAAACTTAAATGATGAGCCTGATTTAGTGATCATACAAGTTTATATTACTTCGGCTTATCGTGCTTATCAATTGGCTGATTATTATCGTCAAAAAGGGTCTTATGTTGTCTTGGGAGGGTTGCACGTTACCGCTTTACCGGATGAAGCTGCGAGCCATGCTGATACCATTTTCCTCGGACCAGGAGAAGATACCTGGCCGTTATTTTTGCAAGATTTTAAAACAGGCAATCCTCAAAATGTTTATCAATCAAAACGTCGTTCTTTAGTGGATGTTCCTCCCGTTCGTCGAGATTTAATTAAGCGACATCTCTATTTAGTTCCTAATTCTATTGTTGTTTCTCGGGGTTGTCCCCATCATTGTGATTTTTGTTATAAAGATGCTTTTTATCTCCCTGGAAAGTCATTTTACACCCAAAAGGTTGATGATGCTTTAAAAGAAATTGACCGTTTACCAGGGAAACATTTATATTTTTTGGATGATCATTTATTTGGTAATGAAGCTTTTGCCTCAGCCTTATTTGAAGGAATGAAAGGCATGGGAAGGGTATGGCAAGCTGCTGCTACGGTAGAATCAATTTTAAAGCCAGGCTTATTAGAAAAAGCGGTAGAATCAGGATTAAGAAGTTTGTTTGTGGGCTTTGAAACCTTGGATTTTAATAACCTCAAAGAACAACATAAATATCATAATTTGAATCGAGATTATTCTTTAGCTATTAAAAGACTTCATGACCATAATGTTATGGTTAATTCTAGTTTTGTTTTTGGCATGGATAACGATGATGAAACCGTATTTAGACGTACAGTGGATTGGGCAATTTCTCAAGGGTTAGAAACAGCAACGTTTCATATTTTGACCCCCTATCCAGGCACACCCCTTTATGATCGAATGGTGGCAGAAAATCGCATTATTACTGATAATTGGGACTTGTATGATACCCGTCACGTTGTCTATCGTCCAGCAAGAATAAGCCCAGAAAGGTTAGAATCAGGCTATTGGCAAGCTTATCAAGATTTTTATCGTTGGGGGTCAATTTTTCAAGGAGCTTGGGTTAAGTCTGACTGGAATAGTCGTCTACGTCATCTGGTTTATGCCGGTGCATGGAAAAAATGTGAACCTATTTGGGATGTGTTAATTCGCCTCAAACAAGTTAATCATTTCATTCCTGCTTTAGAACAGGTTTTGATGGGGTTTACGTCTGATAAAAATTTACCTGAAAATGAAATAATACCAAGGTTTGATCGAGTATAGTTATTAATATTGTTGGGTTTCGTTCCTCAACCCAACCTACAAAATCGGCGATCATAATAAATATTATCTTTTTATGTAGAGACGTTTGATAAAACCTCTCTACATAATTGAGTCAGTTAGTTTTAATTAGCTAATTGCATCTTTCAAAACTAATTTAAGTTCTTTAGAAATGGGTAAGTTATTAATTTCTTTAATGAGATTCTTTTCCCCTTTTGATGCTCTTTCTTTATAAATTCCTAAAAGAAGAGACTCTAGTCCATATTTAGTCAAAGCATCAGATGCTAGTCCAATAATTCCTAGTAATACGACTCCTCCAATCATTCCTCCTGGTCCTAACATTGCTAATGCTGTTGTGATTGCAGCAGCCCCGGCTAAACCCGTAGTAGCCATTGTAATTAATAAAATAACAGCAGGTAAGCCAACTCCAGACAATTTACGAACTATTTCATCCATAACATTTTAACTCCTTGACATAAATTAATTATGTAGATAGAATTCCCAAAAAGTTTGTATAAGTAACAATGCAATAGTAGAAAAATAATTTTGAGTAGGTTATAGTAATAATCGAGATATCTATAAATCTTTTTATCAATGATTAGAGTTTATGCAGATACATCAGTTTTTGGTGGTGTTTTTGATGATGAATTTAAAGACGAAACCATCGCTTTTTTTGATTTAGTTAAACAAGGTAAATTTCAACTGGTGATATCCTCAGTTATCTCTAGAGAAATTCAATCGGCACCTGAACAAGTGAAACAGTTTTTTAAAGAAATGATAACCTATGCAGAATTGGTTGAAATCACCTCATCTGCACTACAATTAAGACAGGCTTATATTGATGGTGGTGTCGTAACCAAGAAGTCAATGTTAGATGCTCTTCATGTTGCTTTAGCAAGTGTTTCTCGATGTTCAATGATTGTTAGTTGGAATTTTAAGCATATCGTCCATTTTCAAAAAATTCCTTTATATCGTGCCATCAATTCTGTTAAAGGATACACACAAATCGATATCTATTCCCCTTTAGAGGTAATTAATTATGAAAGTTAAACAGTTTGATTGTGTAGAAATGAAATGTTTAGGGAGTAAAAAGATTTATGAAGAAATTAAAAATATGAATATTGAAGAAGAATTAATTTACTGGCAAGAAGCATCAAAAGAATTAGTAGAAATTCAAGCAGTTGTTTTAAAAACAACTTTCAAACGTAAATTGAATAAAGCTAATAAGAAATAGACATCACAAATAATTAGCTTATTTAGATATATAGATAAATTCTCTCATTTGTTACTGTGAGAGATTTTTTATCACAAAATATTTTTATTGAAATTGTTGAAAGGGATTAATAATTTCTAGTTTTTTCTCAATTATTAAACCATGCTGCATATCTTCTGAGTAAAGATAATTAGCTTGACCTAGTAAAGCACTACTTATAATTAAACTATCCCAAAAAGAAAGGTTATATTTTTGACGTAATGTAGAAGCATAGATAAGATTATTTTCAGTAAAATCAACAATTTGGTATTTATTATAATAAGATTTAATCAGATTTGATAATTGTTTTTCTTTTATCACCTGCTTTTTTAGTAAGTTAACAGAAACTTCATTAATAACTTGAGTGCTAACAATAATTCTTTGGTTTTGAATAATATTCTTAGCAATCTTAGCTTTTCGTTTATCTTCTGCATCATTACTTTATAAAAAAGCATATAACCAAACATTATAATCAATAAAATATATAGGTTGAGAAGAACTAACGCTCATAAATTTCCTCTCTACTTAAAGGATTAACTTTTTCTACTCTTAAAGGATTTTCAATTAAAAAATCAATCTCACTTTTGTTATCTCCAGTAGTTTCTTCTGTTAAAATAATGACTCTCACATTATTAGTTTGTGATATTTCTTCGAGATAATCTACAGGAATTTTAATGGTTCCGGCTTCTATTTTAGAATTAAATTCATAAGCTTTCATTTTAATTTCTCTCGATTAGTTTATATTGTAAAATTTTGTCTGCTGAAGCTGAAACTTGTCAACAATTTAGCTAAGTTGTACAAAAACCTTATGGATATTTAGGATTTTTGTACAACTGACGTTTAATGATTAAAATGTCCTACCATTCCATCCCCACATACTACCCTTAGCGTCAGCAAATTCGATATAAGTACGATTTTTGTCAACCCCTAGTTTATCTTCAATGACTTGACAAAAATCTTCACTCATTGCTTTAGTTTGTGAGGGACTCATACTACCAACGCTTTTAATTTCTAGGTAACAAACTGGGTCAAAAGTTCCTGCAAAAGTCATTTTCATTTCTGAGTCAAAAGAAGTCATGACGTAAGATTCAGGTTTACCTAAATGTTGTGCTAATTTAGCTGATAAAGTTGTCAACAAAGATTCAATAACCGTTGATTCTGGTTGAGAAACGGATGTTTTTACTTGAATTAATGGCATGGTTTGTTCTATTTTACAGTAATTGACAATTTCTAATTTTTTGATTTTAATATCTCAATTGATCAAAAATTAACCACCATATTGCCACCCTGTACTTTCTAAGGTTAAAGCATTACCTTCTCGGTGTATTCCAGCAGCAATAACTTCACCAACATAAACGGTGTGATCTCCTTTTTCCACTGATCCCACCACTTGACATTCTACATAACCTAACGAATCTTTAATGATAGGACATCCTGTTTTTTCTCCCTGATAAAATTCCACATCTTCAAATTTATTACCCACACGACTTTGAGGTTTAAAAAATTTTGCGGCTAAGTCTTTTTGTCCGTCTTCTAAAAAACTAATGGAGAAAACACCGCTTTTTTTGAGCATTTCATGAGAACCAGAGTCTTTTTTAACACAATTAATCACTAAAGGGGGTTCAAAAGAACCTTGCATTACCCAACTCACGGTAAAACCGTTTAGGTTTTCCCCATCTTTAACACCACAAATATAAATTCCGTGGGGAATTTTTCTCAGCATTGTTTTTTTCGCTTTTTCGTCTAACATAGTCATTTTTCTCCTAATTTGTTTTGCTTTTTGACCAGATTCTCTACTAATTTTATAGAGCAAGAAGACGATCCTCTATTCTATAATATCAAAAAATGGAATCTAATTGCACTGATTGATCTTTTTTCTATTTTTAGTTAAACTGTAGACTCTAACTTATCAAATAAATCTGCTAAGATAGTATTTGATAACAAGAAACCATCGGGATCACTCAGCATTATTCTCTTTATACGTTTCCAATTATCAGAATTTATTTCCCTTATAGAAGAAGTCCCTATATATTGAAAATTAACTAAGCCTTTTTTCTGGTAAGGTAATAAGGTTTGGTAAATTTTTTTGACGCTTTTTTCTCCAAAACTTGTGGCTATTTCTAATAGATCAACTCCTTTTTTTAATCGTAATCCTAACATTAGTGTTTCTAATAGATTATCAATTTTTTCTAAGGGATCACAAGATAAAGAATAACCTGTTTGTTGTAAGTTTTTTAGCCATTGATAGTAATCTTTACGATTTCTGGGGCGAGTAAATCTTTGATTATTGGTATAACTCGCTGCTCCCATTCCTAAGCCATAATAAGGCTTATTTTCCCAATAAATAAGATTATGCTGAGATTGATAACCCAATTTAGCATAATTAGAAATTTCGTAATGTTCATACCCTGCTTTGCGTAATACTTTTTGAGCTATCTTATACATTTCGGCTGTATTATTATCATCAGGTAAAGGAAATTTTCCTGGTTTATATTGTTTACCAAAAGCGGTTACTGGTTCTAAGACTAAATCATAACAAGAAATATGATTAGGCTCTATTTTTATAGCTTGTTCTAAAGAAAATTGCCAATTTTCTTTAGTTTGGTAAGGAAGACCAGAAATTAAGTCCACACTAAAATTTTGAATATTCGTTTGATGAATAAAGTTAATAGCTTGCTCAATATCTTGACAACGATGAAACCGACCACATTTTTCAAGTAATTGATCATTAAAAGATTGAACTCCTACACTAAAGCGATTAACTCCTAACTTTTTATAATCAAATAATTGTTCTAAACTAAAAGTTCCAGGATCCATTTCTAGAGAAATTTCTGCATCAGAATTAATCCCAAACTGTTGATCT
>JASJDW010000363.1 GCA_030064955.1 Crocosphaera sp. | reverse complement strand
ATCAGGATTGTCTTTTTATTCCTCAATTGATGTTGCTTGTCATGTTTTTCAATAATGCTATCTTATTGCGGTGAGCAGTTACAATATTAGGTGTACCTCATGAGTCCAGGAAATGCTATATAAAGTTTAAACTTAATAAGGCAAAAGCTAAGGTCATTTCTATATGACTATCGGTTGCTGATTTAATCGCAGCTATGAGAGAACATCCAAGAAACAAATATTGTGATAGTGTAATAAGAAGTTTCATCATCTACAAATTAAGAGCATCTTATTTGATTTGATTATTCCCAAAAAAATAACAAAATGCTCACAGCATCAAATATGAATATCTATCCTATCAATTTATAAATAGACAAGACGATAAGAGTAAAACCTGTTATTATGTAGTAGTTTTATGATTTAAAATTATGATTTATCTTGACTCAGCCATTATCAACGAGGCAAAAATCGCCATAAAATACGGATGGGTAAAAGGGATTACCACTAACCCAACTTTATTGGCCAAAAGTGACTTATCTCCAGAAGAAACTTTACAAAAATTAGCTAGTTTAAGTCCAGGAGAACTCTACTATCAGTTAACAGCAACGGATGCTGAAACGATGATTACAGAAGGAGAAAAAGCTTATGAATTAATAGGAGAAAAGACCGTCTTAAAAATTCCTGCTACAACCATCGGGTTTCAAGTTACATCCACCTTGTCATCTCATATTCCTTGTGCGGTTACTGCTATTTATAGTAGCGCACAAGCTGCCATTGCAAAAGAAGCAGGAGCGAAATATGCGATCGCTTATGTTAACCGTGCAACTCGATTATTAGGAGATGGTTTAGCCTTGGTTAAGGGTATGGCCAAGATCTTAGAAGGAAGCAACACTGAAATTTTAGCAGCTAGTTTGAAATCACCCCAAGAAGCAGCAGCAGCTTTAGAAGCAGGAGCGCATCATTTAACCATCCCTTTAGATATTTTAACCGCTATGACTACTCATGAATTATCAGAAAAAACAGTCATAGAATTTAACGAGAAAGGACAAGGAATTAAAGTTAAATAGCTTATTCTTAGTAAAAGGATTCACTTAAATTAAATATGAGAAAATGAAACGTGAAAAACAAATTATTATCATTATTACTATTTTATTTACAACAGTTTTTTTTAGTTCTTTCTGTCTATTAATAGGAGGAAATCAAGCTGCTATCATGGGAGCATTATTAGTTCCTTGTATCGTATTGTCTTATTGTTTTCCTCAATGGGGTCTTTTAGCTTTTTTGATTTATATTCCCTTAGGAGGAACCATTACATATTCTGTAGCTGGTGTTTTTCACGCATTCGGTAAAGGTGTTCGTTATACGGGATCTTATTCCTTGTTTCATTTAGCTAAAAATGCCTTGTATTTACCTAGTTTAGCAGGAATTTGTGTTAGTTATAAAATTTTAGAAAAGAAACCATTAAAATTTAAGCCTTTATTAATTACTATTGCTTTCTTCGGATTAACTTGTTTATTAACTTTCTTTTTGGTTAATTTTCCGCAGGATTTCACTAATTCTAATGATAAGATTATTTTGATGGGATTGGTGGGTTTAAAAGTTTGGTTAGGTTATATTCCTTTAGTTTTTTGTGCTTATTATTGTCTTAATAATCAAACAAGTTTACTTTGGTTAAATCGAGTTTTAGTTCTTCTTATTTTTATTGCCTGTACCTTGTGTCTTATTCAATATTTATTATTAGTACATGGTATTTGTCCAGGAAGTAGTGAGTTACCTCAGCCTTCTAATACTGTTGCTAGTTTACGCGCTCAATGTTTTGTGGGAGGTTCTTTACTTTATAACCCTGCAAGAAACTTAATTCGATTACCAGGAACGTTCGTTGCTCCTTGGCAATGGGCTTGGTTTCTGATTGCTAGTAGTTTTATCAGTTATGGTATTACTTTGAGTGAACCTTCTCGTCTTTGGAAAAGTATCAGTTTTGCTTCTATTATCACTGTCTTAATTGCTACATTAATTTCAGGACAAAGAACTGCTTTATTATTAGTGCCTATTATTTATTTAATATTATTTATTTCAACCCAAAAAACAAATAAAAATTTATTAGTTAAATTAGCAATTATATTTTTGCTAACTATCATCATAACGACTCAAATTGGTTTAGTTGATGAAAGAATTGCTAATTTTATTCAACGTTGGCAATATGCACCACCCCAAGAATTTATGGCTAAACAAGTACAATGGTTAAAACATAATCGCATTACTTTATTAGGTCATGGACTAGGCAAAACGGCTAGTGCTGCTCGCCATTTAGGGTCAATTCAACTGGTAGAAACCTTTCCCGTTCAACTCATCTATGAAATAGGAATTTTAGGATATTTAGCATTTTTAAGTGTTGTCACTACTTTAACCATTCTCACCTTTAAAGCTTATCGTTCTTTAAAAACCCTCCCATTACGGGGCCTGGGATTGTGCTTATGGGTATTTATTTTATTAATTAGTTATAATCCTTATTATTACCCTCTTGCTGTAGACCCTGTTGCTGTTTATTATTGGTGTGTTGGAGGAATATTATTAAAGTTACCAATTTTAGAACAAAGAGCTATCTCTATTTCTCCAGAAAGTAGTTAAAATAGAGAATCTAAGTCGTTATTTTTCTTGAATTTTACTCACTAATTTATTAAAAGGTTCCCAATTATCTTCGTTAGCGATCGCTTCCCATACTGATTCAATTTGAGGTCTAAGTAAGGGTATTTTACTATTAACTTGATTCATCGTTTCGCTGATTTTATCTATTTGATCAGGAGAAATTTGACTCAGGGTTTTATAATAGAGTTGTCGCCAATTCTTGCAATGAATTTCTGATAAATTACTATTTTCTAAGATAATTGATTCCTCTTCCCACCAACCTCGATTAATTTCAGTCATTAAATCAAGAAAAAATTGATGATAAGGAACTTGACTTTTCTTTAAAACATCTACTGTTAGATTAACCAATTCATTTCCTTGATCAATTAATCCATATAATCCTAATTTTTTTAACATTTCTTGAGTATAAGCAGTTTGATAATAATCATCAAAATTATTTAAAGCAGTTTCTAAATTACCAGGAGAAATAATTGTCATTAACGGTAACTGTAACATCTCCAAATTAACCCGAATAATTAAAGGTTGATTACCATAACAATACCGTTTTCCATAATCAAAATAAGCAGCGGTAAAATAGGGATCATAAGTCGGAATAAAAGCATAGGGGCCGTAGTCAAAACTTTCCCCTGTAATAGACATATTATCTGTATTTAAGACCCCATGACAAAATCCGGCAGCCATCCATTGTGCTGCTAATTGAGCATGACGTTTGACTAATTCTTGATAAAATAAACTATAACGATCAGAAGAATTTGAGTCAATTTCTGGATAATAAATATCAATGACAAAATCTAATAATTCTTTGATTAAATCGGGTCGTTTGATATAGTATAAACGCTCAAATGTTCCAAAGCGAATGTGAGAACGACTCATGCGAATCATAACAGATGAACGAGTGGGAGAGGGTTCATCTCCTCTCCATAATGCTTCCCCAGTTTCTACTAAACTTAAACAACGGGAAGTTTTAACTCCCATTCTGTGTAAAGTTTCTGCTGCAAGGACTTCTCTCACTCCTCCTTTTAACGTTAATCTACCATCTCCACCCCGTGAATAAGGGGTCTGTCCTGACCCTTTTGTCCCAAAATCATATAATTCTCCATCTACCCCTCTAACTTGTCCATAGAGGAACCCTCTACCGTCTCCGAGGAAGGGATTATATTCCCCAAATTGATAACCATGATATCGTAGGGCAAGAAAGGGTCTTATTCCTTGAAATTTGCCAAAAGTGTCGATAAAATGTAGGTCATCTACACCACTGGATGATAACCCTAATTGGGGCAATAGATCATCGTTACGAAACCTTAAAATATGTTGAGGAAATTTCGCTGCAGATACTTTATCGTAGTAGTCTCCTCCTAAATTTTCTAAAGCAGGTTCGTAATTAAGATTGAGAAAAGGATTATCTCCGTTGAAAGTCATAGGGTTATTTCAGTTATCAGTTATTAGTGACCAGTTATCATTATGAACCCATCACTGTTTTAATTTTACCGTTATCTTGATTTATCATCTTAATTTATCAGTTATAATTCATAATTCCTTGGGTATTATTGAGAATAACATTAGATAAGTCTGCATTAGTTAAATCTGCATTAGTTAAATTGGCATTGGTTAAATTGGCACCGATTAATTTAGCTTTAACTAAACTAACTCCTGTTAAGTTAGCATTTTCTAAATTCGCTGCAATTAGTTTAGCACGATTGAGGTTACTATATTGTAAATTAGTCCCAAATAAATTCGCACCAATGAGGTTAATATTTTCTAAATTGAGGTGTTGTAAATTCATCTTAGAGAGTTCAGCTTGTTGAAAATTTCTTTCTCCTAAGCGATAACGTTGTAATAATTCTGCTGCTTCTGTGACCATGATTTCTCGTTGTTTAGGAGGACGATAAGTTAGGGAAAAACTATCTTTCTGTTTGATAACATTTTCTAACTCTTGATAGAGGGAATAATGACCGATTCCACTCATGGTTAACCATCCTTGCGATCGCGTCATCGCAACAAATAATTGATTGCGTAATAATAAGTTATTTTCTGCTTTAGCAATGTGATCTAATCCTACAATATAAATCATAGCTGCTTCTTGTCCTTTAGCGCGATGAATCCGAGAAATTGTAACGGCACCTTTATACCAAAATTGATTAGGATTATGATTATTTTCTTGGGTTAAATCATTACAACTTTTAGTTCCTGGAATATAAATATCAATCCCTTGTCTAATGCAAAAATTAGCAATAGTTTGTTGTAATTTAAAAGACTCAAAATAATCCCCCAAAACTAAAACTAAAATTTCTTTACTTGGTCGTAATCCATCGTTACGCAAATTGTTATAAATTTTTTGAGATAAAGCACTAATTTCCTGCTGTCTTGATAAGTATTGATTGAATTGAATTAATGACTCTTGAAAAACTTTAGATAAGGGATTGGGGGAATTATCAAACGGTCTGGTAATAGTTATTTTTTCTCCGTTTATTAACTCTCCTTCAATTTCATAACCTAAAGTTTCCCAATCTTTTTTGTCAGTCATTCCTGTTAATATTCCTTGAGGACGTAACCATCCCATTCCCATAGCATGGGCAGCTACAATAATCAAATGAGGTGTACGATAACAACAAGACAAGATCTCTGTTTTACTAATCTCGTTTTTATATTTTCCTGTGACAATATTACCTAATTCTTCCCCAAAGATTTCGCTAGGATGAGGAACTTGTAAACTATCTAAACTCTGTAATTCATCATAAGTCCAAATCAATCTTTTTTTTTCAGTATTGACAGCATCAATAGGACGTAATGCTTGATAAGCTAACCAATAAAAAGGCTGTTTTCCTTGATAAAGCCAATTTTTAACCATAAAATCTTGTCCTTCATCGATTAAAATAGCATCAAAAATTTGGGGAATAGCAGTTTGATTTAAGAGGTTAACACAAACTTCTCCTAATGCTTCTGATGGTTGTTGAAAAGTTGTTTGATCAACTCCTAAAGGAACAACTCCTGTTACTTGACATAAAAAGCGATAAAATCCTAATTCTTCCCGAGAACCCCAACCGTGAAAAACTTGCAATTGTTGATTATTTTTATCATAGGTTTGTTGTTGGTGACTAAAATATCTAACCCATTGATCGAT
>JASJDW010000362.1 GCA_030064955.1 Crocosphaera sp. | reverse complement strand
ATTGATACGGAATATGAGCGAAATCAAGGTCAAGAACGCGCTTGGTTCATAACTGATAATTTTCGTGTTAGGGTTACTACAGTTAAAATGATGAACGGCGTTAATTTAATGGGTTATTGTTCTGAACGTCGTTGTGTTTCTCCTTCTCTACTATCGAAGTTAATTGAACAAAATCAAAAATTAGCACAATAATAAAGAAGTTCATACCAATTCTCAAAAGTTACTAGAGACTTAATTGATGTTATTCTCTCCCTGCTTTCTCTGCTTAACTCAACTTATAATAATCTCTCTTATTGATAAAGAGAATTGGTATCAGTTATGGATGAATCTATTACGGCTTAAATTAGCAGAGCTATGAAAGAAGAATTTGCTTTATTTCTCGATGAGAGCGGTAGTCCAAAACCTAACCCTCAAGATAATACTCCTTATTTTGCTATGGGGGGAATTATTGTTAAAAGATCAGATGAATCAATTATTAAATCATCAGTAGATGCTTTTAAACAGAGGTGGAATATCCCTTTAAACTGTCCTTTACATGGAAGTGAAATACGCTCTAAAAAGAAAAAATTTGCCTGGTTAGGAAAACTGTCTAGTGAACAACACACTAAATTTTTAGAAGACTTAACACAGGTAATAATTAGTAACCCTATTCTTGTTCATGCTTGTGTAATCTCTCGTCAAGGTTATTTAAACAGGTATCTAAATCAATATGGACAGGAAACTTGGGAAATGATGAAAAGTGCTTTTTCAATTTTAGTAGAACGTTCTGCTAAATATGCTAATAGTCAGAATGGAACCATAATGGTTTACTATGAAAAAATAGGTAAAAAAGAAGATAGATTAATCGAAAAATACTTTCATGAATTACGTTCGACAGGACACCCTTTTAATCCTGAAAATGCTAACAAATACTCTCCCATATCCGCTGAACACCTCTCACAACTATTACGTGGAATAGAAGGTAAATCAAAAGAAAGAACTGAGCTTCAATTAGCGGATCTGTGTCTTTTTCCTGTTGCTAGAAGTAAAGATAAGCCTGATGATAGAGCTTTTTTAGCCTTGAAAAATAACCAACTTATTGTAGATTCTTATCTTCAATCTGAGCAGATTCGGTCCTTGGGCATCAAGTATTATTGTTTCGATGATTAATTATCAATACAACAAAACCGCTTTTATTTAGCGGTTTGTGCGGCAGTCATACGACTACCCCTAGGCTTTGCCTACTTCAATACTATATTCAAATAAGCTCAATGTCAAGTTGTCTAAAATATTAGACACACATCCCTTATTCAAGAGTATATGAGCGCACCACCTAAGGATTTTCTGAAAATCGGGTATGAAAACTACCGTTTTTAAACCAATATTGTTTCAATTCATGATGAGGAGTATGCAAACTTGCCTTGGCTTGATAGAGAAAAATTTGTCGGTGATTTCCTAGCCAAACTCGCTTTTTGGGTTCAACAGAAATTAAAGTTCCGCCTAAACTGGTGACACATTTTTCAAATCGTTCAATGGCGGAATAATCTAAGGTTTCAAAAACAAAAAAATTTCCTGAACAAATTAAGTGACGGCTGCGAATCCACGCCTGCATTTTTTTCCGAGCAACTGGAGGAAGCATAATGATTCGATAGTCCTAATGCAACTAGGAAGTAATTCATTTAGAGCAAGCTGCCTCTTTAGAACCTAAAATCCACTGGTTATAAAGGTAATGGAGTGTCAAATAGAAGCTGAAAAATCACGAAGTTCTTGGGCAAAACTTTGACGTTTTTCAAATCTCAACGGACCGGTTGCTGTTCCCCACACCTGTTTGTGGGTATTGATATCTAACCCTCGATCTAAACTGGCGAAAGTGTTTTGGGTGAGTTCTACTTCACTAACTAAATAAGTTTGGCAACCATTTCGGGTAATTAAACAATGATTTCCTTCAACTTTCCCCCGAAATAAATTCCCCTCTGGTTGAAAAATCATCGAACAGTTATAACGACGTTCAATACAATCAGGGGTAATGGTTTTGAGAATGTCTGGTTCTCTTCCTGCCCCTGCATAAAGTATAGGCTCTTTGAGTCCATAATTCTCAATGATTACCTGTCCCTCTTGTTGGACAAATCGATGGACTCCTTGACGATAGGGACTCCAAAGATCATAATCGTAAGCTTGCTCAGAATAAAAGCCAATCCCCTCAAAAAAATCCCAAGATAAAGGGCGAAAAAATACCCGAATATGAGGGTAATCTTTGGGACTTTCGGCTGCTTGTTTTTGGTTGCTGAAATGCCCTGCAAGCCAGTGGGCTAAGGTTACGCTTAATTGCTGTTGAAGCATTTTTCAAAGAAAGAGATAGGGTCAATAAATCATGATTTGGGGTCAAGAACACGAGTTTCTGAGGAAAAAGAAGCCGTAACCACTCCTGACCCTTGACTTGTTTTAATCAAAGAGACTCGTAGGCGAAAATTGGGATTAATAAACCAAATTTTTTCTTCAGCCATAGCGCGATCATAAGCTGTGGTTAACACAAAGGTGCCATCTTCGGTAATTTGATACTGACCAACAGAAGGGATGGTTTCTGCATAGCCTTGATCTCGTAGCAATCTTCCCGCTTTGGGATTGTCTGGATCGGGTATAGGAACTAAAATGGTCGTCCCCTCAAAGGCTTCTTCTTGTTCATCCCAATCTGTTTCTCCTTCCCAACTCATACGAAAAGGATGAGCAGCTAAAGCCGGGTCAATCTTGTATGATTGACACAGATCAATAACGTTTGGCTCGGACTCTTTTAGGGCAATAATATCAATGGTTGAAGTTACTTGTTCAAAGTGCCTGAAAGCTAGATGATGTGCGCTGCGTTGAGAACGCCAACTTCCTAGGGAAAGTTCAACGAATTGAGTAATATCCATAACAAGATTTTCAATAAATAGAGCGAATTGTTAAATTCGCTCTAAAAATAAGTAGGAGATGCCAGTAAGTTAGGAGATCCCAAAACTTTTTGAAATACCAGCTAATACAATACTTTGTATATTTGCCATTGTACCTTGAACAAGGCACTCAGCAGAAGCCGTCAAAGCCGATCAAACCCTTCTTTTAGCCAGGATAATTAAGCGACTTCAGTAATGCTGACAATTTTGCCACCAGCCCGATGAATCCGTTGAATTTGGGGAGTCATGCGATCGCCTGGGACAATATACTCGCTGGTACTAATGCGACGAGGACAATCAAACTTTGCCCCTTTAACCACAATTTTAAAGGTCTTAGCAGTGGCATCTTGGGAGATGCCTAAACGTCCTCCCTTACTTGGCAGAACAATTTTACCACCTTGATTACTGGCCACTTCATCTACCAAACGGGAGCCGCTAAAAGCACTATCAACTCCAGCATAGCCTTGATAGAGGGATAAAGTGCGATTGTAACCCACTTGCTTAGACCCCACTTGACTTTGCGCCCCTTGATAGTAAGGGACAATATTATCGCCAAATTTCTGCTGATATTCATCGCTATCGAGATAAGAATCAATTTCCGCATCATACCCAGACTCAATACAGAGGCGAATATGGCTCGACAGTTCTGCTTGATCTTGGGGGGCGCGCCCTAATAGGTGCTTGAAGTTCAGTTCAACAAAACGGTAGGGGGCGCAGGACTCAAAATAGCGACTGCGATAAAACTCAGATTTTGCTACGGCTCGCACAAACTCTCGGACAGTTAAATTCCCATTACATAGCTGAGATTCAGCACTGACTAAGCGTTCGCTCTCCATGATGTGGGGATTACCTAATACTTGCTTGTACACTGCCCGAATAATCATGGACACTTCGTCAGGATTTCGAGACGGGAAAAGTTCTAAAGGGGTATCTAAAATTACACTCATGACCGTTCTCCTCGTTTATCATTAGGTTAAGAATTCAGAATGTTCAATAATTGATAAGTGAGAATATTAATCAATCATCAATTATTCGTTCAAATCGGAAGATTAAAAAATTGAGTTTAAACTCCAATTTTTTAATCCTCTCATGACTGGTTTATCTGGACTAAATTACCAGTTATTTAGTTTTTGGAAACATTAAACCTCAGTAATACTAGAAATAACACCCCCTTGTTGGTGGATGCGCTGGTATTCTTGAGATAGTTTATTGAAAGGGACTAAATAAACTTTGTTGCTTCGGCGGAATTTAGAGACTCGATTGACTTTACCTGGAGAACTATAGCCAGTGACTTCAATTCGGTAAACTTTACCTTCTTCTCCGGCTCCTGCGCCAAGACGGGTACGAGAGCCTATAGTTGGCTCTTGGAATGACCAACCTTCTCCCGCACTGCCACCGGAAGGTGGAATCACTGCTAGAGGTGTTTCTTGAATGACATATTGATTGAGAACAGGTTTTTTTCCTGCTGTACTGCCTTTGAGGTCGCTACTTGAAGCTCCCCGTAACATAGCAAACATATGGGTAAAGCTCACCATTGTTTGTCCAGGTTGGGTTTTATAGCCTCGGTAGTAGGGGACAAAATATTCCCCATAGGCGTTCTGATATTCATCGCTGTCCAGGTAGGAATCGATTTCTGCCTCAAATCCTTGGGTATCTAAGATGGTGCTATGGGTTCTCATCTCTTCTAACCCATCGGGGGTGCGACCGAGAAAATGCTTGAAATTAAGCTCAATGAACCGATAGCGAGGGCAAGATTCAAAAAAGCGTGTGCGATAAAGATCGGACTTAGCCAAAGCACGCACAAACTCCCGTACACTCAATTCTCCCCGTTTAAATTGGGATTCAGGAATCGTAGCCCGTTCACTTTCCATCACATAGGCATTCCCTAAAATTTGACGGTAGATAGCGCGGATAACGCTTTCTACTTCTTCTTGTGAACGCCCTGGTACCAGTTCCACAGGTGGTGTCTCTTCAAACAAACTGACTCCTAATTGAGAGGCAGGTCCAAAAACCATTGATTAAGTCTCCTCTTGTTTATATAGATTATTTAGCTCTAGTTATATAATGTTTTGTGTTTTGTTTATCTAAATAATTGTAAAGACTCATCAAGTCTTCCAACATAGGATCAATTAGTGGGAAGACTTCACGATAAAATAATTATCGGTATTTTAGGAAACAACAGATATGACCCAAACTCAAGAGAATGGGAAACAAGTAACGGCAGAAGACCTAGCAGAAGTCATTGAGCAATTTGAACAATATCGGGAGCGACTTCTATCGGAAACAATGACAACAGCTAAACGAGCTAAACTGCCTAAGAAGACAGTAATGGCTCAAATAGAGCCTGAACTGGCGAAAATTGACGCAACACTCTTAAGTCTGCGCCAGCAGCAGGCTGAACTGTAACCTCGAAAAGTTGCCATCGGTTAGAGTTAATGTTTCCAGACCTTGAGGACTATTATTTCCAGCAGAGGTCTGGTGTTTTGTTTTAATCGAATAATCTTTAGTGGAACTTAGGTTAACCTGAGTTTGATATCAGAAATATACGAGTTTTGACAAGGAGTAAGAATAGTCGGAGTCAGGAGAGAGTAGAATAAAATAGCAATATAAACAAGAAAATTTCATTTTTAGAGAATTAGATCCCTTATTATTCATTATTTTGCCAAAATATTAAATATTCTGACTCCTGTGCGATAGCGCCGGAACGAAGTGAGGAACTCCTGTTCGCGCTTAGCCGGAACGAAGTGAGGAACTCCTGACTCCCTCACATCACCGTAACCTAATTTCGTCGAACTCAGGTTAT
>JASJDW010000056.1 GCA_030064955.1 Crocosphaera sp. | reverse complement strand
GAGATCCCAGAGTTGATTACGAATTTTACTCCCTGAAATAATGCGATCGGGATGTTTCATTAAATAGGCAAAAATTTGGAATTCTTTGACGGTTAAAGGAATGGTTTGAGGGGGTTGGGTTGCGTTGACACAGAGGGTGTTATTTGCGTCATTTAGGGTAAATTGACCAATGGTTAGGGTGTGGGTTTGAAAGTGGGGTGATCGCCTTTGTAATGCCCTTAATCGTGCCAATAACTCCTCCATGATAAAGGGTTTGACTAGGTAATCATCGGCCCCTGCATCTAAACCTGTAATACGGTTTTCTGGTTGTCCCAAAGCAGTTAACATCAGCACAGGTAAAGGGTTTTGATGGGATCTTAATCGTTGACATAATTCTAATCCTGACAGTTTCGGTAATAGCCAATCAATAATAGCTACACTGTAGTCTGTCCATTCATTGTTTAGATAGTGCCACGCTTCTACACCATCTACAACCCAATCAACGATATATTTTTCGCTGACTAAAACCTGTTTTATAGCTAGTCCTAAGTCTTCTTCGTCTTCTACTAGGAGTATTCGCATAATTACGTCATTTTAACCGAAGCTGTTCCTTTTTAACTAACACTAAAAGATTGTTTTTTTTTCTGAAAATTTTTTGTCTGGTTCGCTGAAGTAGCTTTAGGCATCAACCACTTACCAAACTGGGCATAAAGGGCAGGAATTACCAGTAAAGTTAAAGCCGTAGAAGTAAATAAACCCCCTAATACGACAATCGCTAAAGGCTGTAAAATTTCATTACCGGCACCCGAAGCAACGGCTAAAGGTAACATTCCTAAAGCAGAAGTTAAGGCGGTCATTAAAATGGCATTCACTCGGTCAAGAGAACCCTTAACAATGACATCTTTAAGGTGCATTCCTTGGGCAAACTTCTGGTTATAATTATCCACCAACAATAAACCGTTACGCACAGCCACCCCAAACAAAGTAATAAAACCAATTAAAGAGGCAATAGAAAGCACTCCACCACTGAAAATAATGGAAACAATACCCCCCACTAAAGCTAAAGGTAAATTAATCATAATAGCGATAGTTGCAGGGAAAGATTTTACAGAAAAGAACATCAAAATAGTAATAATAATGGCTGCTAAAATGCTGTACACCAACAGGTTATTAGTAGCATTTTGTTCTGCTTCAAATTGTCCCCCGTATTGAATAAAATAACCTTTAGGTAACTGTACTTTTTGACCAATGGTTGCTTGAATATCAGCCACCACACTGCCTAAGTCCCTTTCAGCCACATTAGTAGACACCACAATCAAGCGAGAAACGTCTTCACGGTTAACCACATTTGCTCCCATACCATACTCTACCTTAGCCACAGAACTCAGGGGAATGATTTCTCCTGTGGGGGTAGAAATAGGAAGAGAACCAATAGCATCTAAATTATTCCGTGCTGAAGGGTCTAAACCAACGGTAATATTAATTAATTGCTGATTATCAGGCACTTGAGAAACAACTTGACCATTCAATGCCGTTTCTACTACCTCAGAAATAGCTTTCATCGTTAAACCATAATTGGCTGCTGCACTGCGATCGTAATGTATTTGCACTTGACGGATGGGTAACTGAGGTTCAAGCTGTAAATCGACAATACCTTCTATGGGTGCAATGGCATCTCGTACCTGTTCCCCAACCTGACGCAATTCTATCAAGTCAGGGCCAAAAATTTTAATAGCGATCGCACTTCTAACCCCCGATAACACTTCATCCATGCGATGGGAAATAAACCCCCCAATATTAGGAGCAACTCCAGGCAACTGTAAAAAGGCTTCCCGTAGCTGTTTTACGCTGTTTTCACGGTCTTTAAGGGCTAAATCACTCAATTCTATATCCACATGAGCCATACTCACACCTGCCCCGTCTGCATCCCCAGGAGCGCGTCCAGCCCTTACCTGTACCCACTCATACAATGGATTATCCTTAAGAGAATTATAAAGTGCCATCCCTGCGCGGTTGGTCATGTCCAAAGATACTCCAGGAAATAACACCATTGAATTGACCATAGATTTTTCTTGAAACTTCGGTAAAAATACCCGTCCCAAACTGGGAACAATGGTAAAAGTAGCTATCAACGCAGCTAAAGCGAAACAGAGAATGATTTTCGGCAGTTTTAGGGATAAATTCAGCAAAGGACGATAAAGCCTCATCACTAAGCGAGAGATGAAAGTCCCATCTGGGGGTAAGGTTTGATTCGCTAATAAAATGGCACACAAAGCAGGAGAAAGGGTCATGGCCACTAAGGTAGAGGCAGCAATGGACAGTAAATAAGCTAACCCCATTGGGGCAAAAATACGCCCTTCTACTCCTGTCAAACTAAAAATAGGAGCAAATACTACGATAATAATAACTGTGGAGAAAATCACTGCCAGTCTTACCTCAACGGAGGTGTCATAAACCACTTGAAAAGGATGTTTTGGGTTGCCTTTTGCTTGGTTTGTACGGAGTCCCCGATAACAGTTTTCCATATCCACGATAGCATCATCCACCACCGAACCAATGGCGACAACTAACCCTCCTAACGTCATGGTATTGATACCCAAACCAAAGGCTTTCATCAACAATAAGCCTATGATTAAAGAGAGGGGAATAGCACTGAGGGTGATCATTGCAGTGCGCCAGTTCATCAAAAACAGCAACATAATCACCGAAACGATAATTATCCCTTGAAGCAAAGAACCACTAACATTGCGAATAGCAGCATCAATAAAATTAGCTTGACGAAAGGTTCTGGCCATTTCTACATCTGCTGGAAAAGTGGGCTTTAAACTTGCAATAACTGTTTCAACTGCTTTCGTAACGGTGGGTGTATCTACATCAGGCTGTTTATTAATCATCATCACCACCGCAGGTTGCCCGTTAAAACTAGCATCTCCCCGTTTTAATGCCGATCCTGTTTTCACCGTTGCCACGTCTTTGAGCAAAATGGGTTTACCGTCTTTAACTTTAACTACGGATGTTTGTAAGTCTTCAATGGACTGGACTTGTCCTATTCCCCGAATTAATAATTCTTGCCCTCCTCCAATGAGGAAACCGCCAGGAGCGTTGGAATTAGCCCTTTTTGCTGCTTCGGTAACTTCTGTGAGGGAAACATTAAGCGATCGCAATTTTTGGGGGTCAACTAATACCTGTTCAAGTTGTTCATCTCCTCCATAAACAGTCACTTGAGAAACCCCTGAAACAGCGAGAATTTGATTACTTATGGTTCCTTCCACTAAACGACGTAACTCCATCATAGAGGTTTGTCCGTTGACAGTGAAGGCGTATTGTAAAATCGTGCCTAAGGGGGAAACAAGGGGGGAAATTTCGGGGGGATGGACATTTTCTGGGAATTGACTACTGATTTGTTGTAGTCGTTCTGTAACTGCTTGTCTGGCTTTGTAAATGTCTGCATTTTGGTCAAATACCACTTGTACCATCGATAACCCAACTTTAGAGGAGGATCTCACCGTTGTCACCCCTGGTAAGCCATTAACCGCGCTTTCAATAGGGACCGTAATTTGTGATTCAATTTCTTCTGGGGCAAGTCCAGGAACTTCTGTTTGAATATCTACTTGTGGGGGAGCAAATTCAGGAAAGACATCTAAGGGCATTTGAGTAATATTAAAAACGCCCCAAAGAGTGATTAAAATTGCCCCAATGACAATTAACCATCGTTGGGTAATTGAACTTTTTATAATCTTATTAAGAATTGAATTAAACATTTTTTTAATTAGTATGACGCAACAGTTTTGTAGGGTGGGCAAAGTTTTTTAGATTATGAGTAGTTAAGATAAATTTTTGATTTGCCCACCCCACCGTCTTTATTGGGTATTAGATCAAGAATTTTCCTTTTTGCCACCGCTACCCATAACAGCTAATGCACCACCAACCAACACCACGACTCCCCCACCAATAGCAGCGAGAGTAATAATAGGAAAACCTTTTGATGTTTCTTCTGTTGTTTCCTCAGACGCTTTAACCATATTTTCTGCATTATCATCACTGTTAGAAGTCCCTTCAACATCTGTTTCAGAAGCAATAATAGGTTCAGAGGTTGCCTCAGTTTCCGCCGTTTTCGTTTTACGAGACTCAGCATAAAGAGATAAACTACCTTGAGTTACCAATTTTTCCCCAACGGATAACCCTTGAGTAATTGTAATTAAGTCCCCTTGGGTTTCCCCTGTGGTAACTTCTACAGGTTCATAAAAATTCTCATATTTGACAAAAACCAGTTGTTTTCCGTCTGCTTCTACCAATGCAGTTACAGGAATCATTACCCCATTGGTTTCGCTTTGTTCAATGGGAGTAACCACAATACCCAACAGTTGATCATTGTCGGGGTTAACTTCCACTCTTTCTATCCCTCCTGTTGCCTGAAACTCATCCCCATGGCCCACATGGGAAAGGACAACGGTAGGCGCACCAAGGGTTAAACTAAGACTTAAAAGACTCATCAATGACAGAGATTTCATAATAACTCCTCACAAACAGCAGGGTTGATCCAAAATTTTTAATAGTCTGCCATAGGTTAGATGAAATTTAGATGAAATTGAATCGTGTTAGCCTTTCTTCTAGGGTTTATTTGCAAACTACTAAAATATTGAGAATACATAATTTCTTCCCCTCCTCGCGCGTTCCCTAGCGTCGTAAGACGACGCGGGGTCGCTCGTCTGCTTCCCTAAACTGTAAGTTTTTAGACCTTGCAGATACGACCTATTCCTCTAGATTAACCCCTAATTCTCTTAATTTTGCTTGTAATTGTTCAATTTTTTGTAAAGCTAATTCTTTTTGTTGACGTTCATATTCTTTTTGTTGTCTTTCTTGAGTAGCAGCTTCTTCAGGAGTCGGAACTAATTCTCCATCTGGGTTGAAATACCGTAATTGCTCTTCATTTATCCCTAAAAATAACCCTAACTGTTCACTCCATAATAATCCTTGTTCATTAGGTTCAATTGGTTGATATTTACCGCTAATTAAGGTAAATCCTTGAAATTCTAAGCTTTCTGGATCAAACCAAAAATAATCTGGTGTACGGAATATATCTTGATAAATTTGCTTTTTTTCTTCCCTATCAGTTTTTGCGGTACTCTCTGATAAAATTTCGACAATAACATTAGGATATTTCCCTTCTTCTTCCCATACTACCCAACTTCTGCGATTTTGATTTCTCGTTGTTCCTAACACTACAAAAAAGTCAGGGCCTCTAAAATCTTCTGATTTTTTCTGCTTCGGACTATAGTATATGGTTAAATTTCCGGCAGCAAAATAATCCTCTCTCTCTTGCCATAACCATTCTAAGGATTTAATTAGTAAAATAATCTGAGTAAGGTGTAAATTACTTTCCAAAGGTGGTTCATCACTCCAAAATTCCCCTTGAGGATAGATTATCTCATGGTTTTGCTCTTTATTTTTAGAGGTTAGGGTTTGAGTGAGGGTCATGGATGAGACTTATGGCAAGGTTTCCATCTATTTTAGCGTGTATAATGCCCTTACGAGCGACTTAATTGGGGATGGAGACAAAAATAGCCAAAAAACCTATATTGCTCAAGCTAAAGCTCTATGGAGGAAATATAAGGATGAAGCTCAACAATATGTACAAAAGCTTGGATTATGATTTACAAGATCCAGAATATGTAGCTATTTATCTCATTGAAGGCTCACCCAAAGAATTTTATCTTGCTCTCAGAAATGTTATGAGAGCTAATCAAGGAATGAGTGAAAATGATTCAAGAAAAAATCGTAACAATTGATCGAGGTAAGTTTTATCCAGACTTCAAGCCAAATGAAGATATGAACGAAAACTATTACTTAGATGAATAAATATTAAATAAACCAATTTTCAATCACTAAATCATTAAAAGCTTGAAAATTATCAATATTATTTGTGGCTAAGATTAAATTATTTGTAACAGCGATAGAAGCAATTTGTCCATCTACAAAAGCAGGAGTTTTACCAACTCTTGATAATCTAGCTCGTTCTTTTCCATGATACTGTGCCGACTTCAAATCATACCCAAAGATAGGCATTTTTTGAGGTATTTTAGTTATGTAATTCTGTAGTAACGCTCTTTTTTTTGATTCAGTAGGCAACCTTAAACAGCCGTATAACATTTCATGAATAACAAGAGACGCTGTAGCAACTTCTCGTTTATGAGTCTCCATTTTCTCAACAACGGACTGTAATGGTATTTTTTTAGTTACCTCTGAAATAACATTTGTGTCCGCAAGTCCTTAATACTCAAAACTTAACTTCTCTCCCTAGACTTCTATCTCTTAAATTAGCGAAGTCCTCATCAGTAAATTCAACCCCTTCTTTTTCCATTTGTTCACGAAATCTAATGGTCATATCCCAAAAAGTATAATTATCATTTGCCATTTTTTCCTGATTATCTGTTTCTAAATCTGATAACTTTAAACTTAGTATTTCAAACAAAGAAATCATATCTTCCTTAGATAAATCATCAAGAGATTTAATCCTTTCTTGTAATGTCATGGGGTCATTTCCTCTAAATATAAGATTTTTTCTTAATGCTAATAACAAAATATAGGATAGGACATTAATGTAGGGTGGGCATTGCCCACCCTACAACCTGCCTTTAATATTAGATGATACAAGATTAATATTGCTTTCCTGACTTGCGATGAGCGATCGCTGTTAACCCAGTCCCTTCTAACACATCTCCCTGGTTAACTAAGGCAAACACTAACCAACGATCGCCGGCTTCTACTCGTTGCTGTACGGTACATTCAACATAAGCTAAGGCATCCTTTAAAATTAGACAACCATTAGAAGCGGTTTCTGTCTCCAGTTGCTCAAAGGGACTACTTTTACCCTCAGAAAAATGTTTCCTCACGTTGCGCCCTTCTTTGAGAATATTGACAATAAAGGGGGTATCTGCCTGAAAATCTGCCTCATTCCATTGTTTTTTATCAATAGCAATCATTAACCCTGGTGGATTAAAAGTTGCTTGAGAGATCCAAGAGGTTAAAAACCCTTGATGGTGATGGTTTTGACAGCTGGTAATGACGCATAGAGAACCAATAATACGACCGATCGCTTGTTCGGTGCGATCGCTTTGTACGGTAGTTAACCCTGATGTCATAGATCCTTGTTTTTGCCGTTTTTTCAAGGTTTGAGCGAAATTTGAGCCAATTTGCTGACACTGTTCCACCGCAGCTTCATCGGGAGTAAAACGAATGCGTAACGGGTCAAATCCCAGAGTATAGTTGCCATCCCGTAATTTTTCGCCAATTAAGTCAATGGCTTCCCCACTCCAACCATAGGAACCAAATACCCCTGCTAACTTCGTTTTACTCGCTGTTCCTAACACAATACCTAAAGCGGTTTCAATTTGCACCGGTGCATGACCCCCCAACGTTGGGGAACCGATCAAAAACCCGTCACAGTCTTGAATAGCACGGGTGATCTCGTCGGTGGTAGCTGACTCACAATTGATTGATTTTACCCCAACTCCTTGATCCATGATCCCTTGGGCGATCGCTTGAGCCATAATAGCGGTATTACCATAAGCAGAAGCGTACAATAAGGCCACTTTTAAGTTTTGAGACTGTTGTTGCTCACACCACTGACGATAATCATAGGTTAAACGACTTAAACTGTAGCGTACCATTACCCCGTGACCAGGAGCATAATATTTAGCATGAAATGACTCAATTTTGTCTAAAATTTCGGTAACTTGTTTGGTTTGTGTCCCATGAAGACAATCAAAATAGTAACGGCGATCTTCATCTAATGCTTTCCAGTAGTCATCAAACACTGCATCATGACATAGATGTAAGCCAAATAATTTATCAGTATAGAGAATACGGGTTTTACTATCATAGGTACAAAGTCCATCGGGCCAGCGAGGAGTAGGAATAAAGGTAAACTGTAAGCGATGACCTTGGCCCAAGTCTAGGGTATCCTCAGAACGTACCACTTTAATATTGTCCTGCCAATGGGGAAATGTGGCTTTTAGGGTTTTAGCAGCCGGTTTAGAGCAAACTAGGGTAATTTGAGGAGCTTTTTCTAGTAAACTTTTCAACGTGGCCATACGATTAGCATTAACATGACCCAGGATTACATAATTTATGCTAGATAACGGTAGATGATGTTCTAATTCTTGTAAAAAAATCTCAGTAAAAGACTCTCCAGGAGGATCAAACAACGCTATTTTATCCCCTTCAATTAAATAAGCGTTAGCGGTTGTACCTTTACAAAGAGCATATTCTACTTCAAATTTAAGACGTTCCCAGGTTCGAGAGCGAAAAATCGTCGTATTTTCAGCAATAGCAGCAATTTGAACATCACGGGGACGGGTAGGAAGACAGGTTGAAGTGAGCATAATTGATATAATTATGAATGATAGTAGGTTATCTTGATGGGCAGGAAGAAGGCAGGAGGGTTTTCAAGCTATAAGCTATCAATTTTAAAAGGGGGTATCTCGATTAGATTTGGTATAATTCCGAACCCCGAACTCCCAACTCCGAACTCCGATCAGAAAGCTTAATTATTATTTAAAATGGCATGATTACCATTACTTTGCGCTTTTTTCGCCGTTGAACGTTGTTGATGACGTTGGGATACGGTTTGTTCGGGATCGATACCTTCAAAAGTAGGAGGAAGCCAAACCCGAATCACCATTAACATCCCCAAAACCAGTAAAAAGGCACAGGTAGCTAATACTTGCGTTGCAGCAATTTCTAGTACGCCTCTGACAATAAATTCTCGTAAAACCGAGACAATAGCCACTTCTACAGCAACTCCGATAGAAATTCGTTGTTCTTTGAGATAAATAATCAGTAAACGGAACAATTCAACCCAAATGAGCAATGATAAAATATCTGCCGTAACCACATGAAATTGTACGGGTGGCAAAAGAGATAATACCATTGAGTATAGTTGCAACAGCATGAAGGAAAATAGTCCTAAGCATAGACAGATAACAATGGCATCTTGAATCAGTTCTAAAACGTTAACAATACGGTCTAACTTAAGCCAACTATTGCGTCGTAATGAGGGATTTTTTAAAGATTCGTACATGATCGTTAGGTTTTAAAAGAGTTAGTAGATCGAAAACTTATACCAGTTCTCAAAAATAACTAGAGATATCTAGTTTGGGGTGTAGGGTGTGGGGTGTGGGGTGTAGTGTTAAATTCCTTTTATAACCTACTCTGAGGGTAGTCAAAGGATCAATTTACCACTTGCAATGATAACTTAAGTCTCTAATAACTTTTGAGAATAGTATTAACTCCAAACTCCGAACCCCTAACACCGAACTCACACTAATAATGGGTTCCTACTTTGCGATGATGGACGGCAGTTAAACCGTCAACGTTAGAAACGCGTCCTCGTTGAACGGTACTATAAATCATCCAGTGATCACCGCAGTCAGTACGACTAATCACTTCACATTCGAGGTATGCTAAGGCATTGGCTAAAATTTGAGAACCATTTTGAGCCGGATAGGTTTTCACCCCTGCAAAGCGATCGGCCCCTGGAGAAAAGCGTTTGAGGAAGTGTTTCATGATCCCTTGTGCGTTCCCTTCTTCGAGTACATTGAGAACAAAGCGATCGCTTGGATGCAATAGAGACTCGATCGCTCGATCTTTTGACACCGCAATAGCCACCCCCAAGGGTTCTAAACTGGCTTGAATCACCCAAGAAGCTAACATAGAGCCAGCAATTTCTCCTTTATTGGCTGTAATTAAATATAATCCGTTGCTAATGCGTCCTAATGCTCTTTCTAAATCGGAATCTATCCCTTTTAAAGTTTTAATCGAGCGATCGCGGGTTATCCACTGGCCCAGATCTGTTCCTGCTTCTTCGGCTGTTTTTTCAATGTTGGCAGTTAGGGCAGTTTTCACTAAAATGGGGGGAAATCCTTCAGTTACGCCAATTTCTTGAAATTTGTTGCGTAAGGGGTAAATGGGTTCGTCTTCCCCTCCTCCTGTCTCAAATAAACCAATGGCCTGTTTGGGATGAGCAACGGCTAAAATAGTATTGACAATGATCTGAGTGTGATTATCTTCCTGAGAAGGCATTCCTAACACTAATCCTTTGGCTTCATATACCAGTTGTCGGGTTTCGTGAGGATCGGTAGTGGATAAATCAATTAAATCAATGTTTACCCCTGTTTTTTGCAGTCCTTGGGCAATTTTTCTGGCGATGTCTTCCCCATAACCATAGTTTTCATCGTAAAAGATGACAACTAAATTATCGGTTTTTGCCTGTTCTTTGCTCCATTTACCATAATCATTAATCCATTGAGGAATATAATGTTTTAACAAGGGGCCATGTCCCGTGGCAATGGTATTAATTTCTAAGTTTTCAATGCGTTTTAAAGCTGCTAAAACGGAGCGAGCATTGGGACCCATTAAACAGTCATAATAATATTTGAAATCTGCTTGCAGTAAATCGGGTTCTTCATCATAAATGTGATCGTCGCAATAGTGCATTCCAAACACATCACAAGTGTAAAGAATACTGGTTTTTTGATCATAAGTAAAAATGGTATCTGGCCAATGTAGATTTGGCGCAGAAATAAATTGTAATTCGTGTCCTTTCCCTAAATGTAAGGTCGATCCACTCTTGACTATTAAAGTATTAAAGGGTTGATGCACCATATTCTCTAAGAATTGTATGGCCACTTTTGACCCGACAATGGTAATATTCGGGGCGAGTTTTAAAATGTCTTTCACTAAACCACTGTGATCCGGTTCGGTATGACTAACAATTAGATAATTTAGGGTTGATACATCAATTAAACCTGTCAAACAATCTAAATATAATTGTTTTAATTTTCCGTGAGAAGTGTCAATAAGTGCGGTTTTTTCTCCTTCAATGATGAAAGAATTGTAAGTGGTTCCATTCCTTAAACCAAACTCAATATCAAAGCGATCGCGATCCCAATCTAAACAACGAATCGTTGTCGTGTTTTCACCAATATTATTGGTTTGTAGGGTCAAACGATTTACGACTCTCAACTGTGTACCCTGATCTCTGAGTGCAACCATATACTGCTGCCTCCTTATAACTTTTTTTACAAAACTTAAACTTGCTTAAGTCCCATTATGGCGCGTGTACATAGGTTTTGTAAAATGTCAATTCTTTAAGTTTTTTATAAGTATTTTATATATATATAAGGATAAATGATTACTATTTTTAAGATTAGCAAGTAATTATCGTTAGTTAGCCCTCAATACTACTTAGTTAAGAATTTTGTCTCTTCTAACCAAAATAAAACCTGAGACAGAAGCATTATATAATCTTGAAAGAAATCTAGCCAAAGAAATTTTGGCTGACTTATTATGTTTGAGAATTTTTTGGGCTAAATTGATGGCTTCCGTTAACTCGGTGTTTGATTTTGTCATTTTATCAAGTTCTGAGGGGATTGATTTCGTATCTTTTTCAAATCCATGAATACTTGAATCAGAAACAGATTCATATTTCTCGAAACTTTAATTCCAGATTTGACCACTAACAGTAGGCGAGTTCCCCCAAACTTTTTGCGACGGAACCGAACAATCTCTGTTAAGCTTTAGTTTTGAAATTATCTTTTTCATATTAATTAGCTACATGTCGAAATTAAATCATAGATGGCTTCTATTGTTGATTGTTGTACTGCTAATAGGAATTTCACTTAGATTTATTAATTTAGACAAGAAAGTCTACTGGCATGACGAGACTTATACCTTACTGTGGATCTCTGGGCATTCACCACAAGAAGTTAAGAAAGAGCTCTTTACGGGTCGAGTCTTTGCCCCAGATGACATTCTAAAATTTCAGCGCATCAATCCAGATCGGACTGCTATTGATACGATCAGCTTGCTTGCCAAGCACGATCCACATCACCCTCCACTCTATTATTGTGTTTCTAGGCTTTTTGCCCCACTCTTCGGTGACTCAACTGTCTCGATCCGAAGATTTGGGGCGATGCTGAGCTTGCTTTGTTTGCCACTATCTTACTGGTTAGGTTTCGAGCTTTTTGGCTCCCACTTAATCGCTGGAACGTTAACCGTACTGACCGCAGTCTCTCCGTTCCATATCGTATACGCCCAAGAAGCGAGAGAGTATAGTTTGTGGATAGCTACAATCTTATTTTCTAATATTGCGTTCTTGCGGGCAGTGCGAAAGCCTTCCAAGTTTGCCTGGATACTCTACTCTCTAGGTCTGACGATGGGGCTTTATACCTTCCCTTTCACAGCAATGATAATTTGTGCCCATGGAATTTACCTCTTTGCCCTGAAGCTGTACCGAGCCAAAAAAATCCTGTTTGGCTACCTAGCGTCGGTAATTTCCAGCATTGTTTTGTTCTTACCTTGGATCGTTGTAATAGCTAAAGGTTTCTCAGTAATATCTGCTAGTAATGCCTGGTCATCCATTAATATACCAGTTAAGGGACTCGTCTATTATTTCCTTGAAAATGCTGGGCGAACCCTATTTATATTTGAGCTTGATCGGAGTACGTCCCTATCGCCACCACTTATTACCAAGATTCTAGTACTCATCACATTCGGGTTCTTAGTTTTTTCACTGTACTTCCTGTGTCGTAATACTCCGAGAAGGATCTGGTTTTTTATCTTGATATCTGGTGGATTTACAGCTTTCTCGCTGCTCCTGTCTGATCTTCTTTTTGGAGGAATAAGATCCACTATTAATCGCTATATGATTCCTGCTTGGTTGAGCATTCAAATAATTTTTTGTTTCTCTTTGAGTTCGGTTTTGAGAGCCAATGAGAGGCCAGAAATTCCAATCAATTGCTGGTGGGAAAGAGTCAAGAAGCCGATTGTCTCAATTGTTTTTCTGTTAATATTCGTGTCAGATTTTTTGATTTTACAATCCGACATCCCATGGGTCAAATATCATCTCTCAGCTACTAATCCAGAAACAGCAAGAATTATCAATCAATACGAGCGCCCTTTGGTGATAAGTAGCTATTCTACACGCAATCGTGCCGAGGTGTTATCACTCAGTCAAGCACTAGAGCCAGAAGTTAGATTACTACTCTTGGCTAAGGAAGAGCTTCCCAATATTCCTCAAGACTTTGAGAACATCTTTCTGTTCGATCCCTCAAAGACGATAGTCAAGTATTTCGACGACTCTGGGCGTTTAGGGAAATCAATTTACAAAGATGGCAAACTTTGGCAAATCAAACCAAAATAGCTAAACGTTGGGTTCCGTCGCAAAACTTAAAGGATAAGTTAGATACCAACGCACATTTAATAAAATGATTTCTCCTTGAAAGTGTCGCCATTTGAAGGGGTCTTGAGAATTAATGAATTCGGAAGCTGAACATTTGTACTTCTTTCAGTTTAGTGGCGATCGCTGCTTTTTGCAACACTACCCAGAAGAGACATAATTTAATATGTAAAGTTTTCTAACGACATTCAACATTTCTGCATAGGAACATAAAGAGCCTAGTGGACTGACACAGCTAAAATAATGGACGTAGTTCAAATCCAGGTAACACTTTTGCCGAAATATCAACCCTATCGAATAGAAAATTTGCTCTAACTAAGAATTAATTATAATTGGGGAAAAGAGTTGCTTTATCGAATCAAAAAGATGATTTGCTCGCATTTGCGAATATGATTGATGAAAAGCTAGCCTCGATTGCTCAACGATTTAAAATTCCCATACACTGGGCCAGAGAAGTTTGTTTATTAAGGAAAAAACCCCTTTCAACTAATAAGTATTGGCAAAAATGGAATCAATTACAGAAGAAAATGTCTCATAAGTTTTGGGAAATTAATCAAGCTGTAGAAGATGCTTTACACTCAACCCCAAGATCCAGTTCACTCGTTGAAAACCTAAATTCTCGCTTGAGAAACTATTTCCATCTTAGAAAACATCTTGGTGCTGACTATCTTGAGTTGTTGCAATTTTTCCTAAATCATCGCACTTTTATTGAAAGCAGAAAGCCAGAACGAGTAGGAAAAAGTGCAGCCGAATTAATGACAGGTGCAAAACATCCACATTGGTTAGAAATGTTGGGCTTTGAGATGTTTAAACAAGCCTGATTTTAGGGCTATTAAGTTAATACAAATGTTTTAAAAACCAGTTTTTGAGTTGGTTCAATTCAGGCTGCAAGTGTTACCCAAAAAAACCTATTTTTGAACGGCCCCGGTTTCTGGAATTTTTTTTGAGGTAAAACTTTGGCGACTCTTTTGAGACGATAGCCTAAATTATTTAACTTTATCCTAATAGTTTCTTCTGTGGGCAATTCTTCATCACTATATGTCGGCGAGATTAAAAGCAACAAGGGTGAAGAATCCCCACATTATTGGTAAGGTTAGTTTCAACAACTGTAACCCTACTTTTCCTTCTGTTAACTTAATCATTATTTTTTTTAAGATTCATCTTTAGTCAGTGCATATCGCCCTGGAGCAATAATATGATTAGGATCAACAGCAGTCTTAAGTTTTGTAACTAAACGCCAAAAAGGTTGATTTGGATCAATTAATTCTTGGCGAAAGTTAATTCCTATACGGTAGGGTATCCAGCCTTCCTGTTTGCCCATACTTACTAGAGCTTTATAGCAAGCGTGAGCTCTCTCAACCTCTCTTGATATTTGTGGGTCAAAAAGTAGTGGTACTGTACTAGTAAGGCAACGATGAGAATGACAGGTCAACGTAATTAAAGGTTCAAGACCGTATTGACGACAAATATATTCTACGTTTTTAATATAACGGGGAATATCCTTTGGTTTCATAGGTACTAATGGTGCGTACCAGATTAGCCCGCAACCATCATTAGCTGGATTGAGATAACCACTATCAGGTCTCTGCCCTGATTTCCAATAGGAAAGAGAGAGAGCATATTCTGAAGGTCGCCCTTCTACAAGCATCAGAGCTTGTTCCACAAGTTTAAGAGCAGAGACTTGTTTTTTTGCCCAATTGCCTGGTAATAATGAACCTATCTTTTGTAAACGTTTTACACGTGATTTTGTCAGAAATAAGACACGCTTTGAAATAGGTTTTATAAGGTCTTTAATTAAATTCCTAGCAGCTTTAACAATGTGCCTGCTACCATATAAAGTCCCCATTCCCATCCACAAAGAGATATTTCTCCCCGCAGATAATTTGGCAATCTGATTGTTAGAGAGTGTTTCCCCAGATGGAATATTCATTGGGTAAGGAACGCTCACCGATAGGAATTGCAAAGAATTAAAAAGTTTGATTGAACCCGTAATATCTCCCAATGTACGTACAATCTCTTGTATAGTCATAAGTGTAGATTCTAAAGTCGCTTGATCATCAACCCAAAAATAAAAAGCTTCCACTATTTCTGGTTGTCTCGATAAAGAAAGAGTCACTTCGGTTACAATTCCAAATGCACCTTGACTAAATAAACCATCAATATATGGACCAAAACCCCACTTGTATCCTTTGTGAATTAGCTTTCCTCCCATTTCACGTAGAGGCGAGATGTAGATGTCTCCATTCGGAAGTACAGCTTTAAGAGACATAATTGCCTCAAAATGGTCGGCTATCGGTGCGATCCCATATCCACGCTCAAGAGCATTACCCATTAGACTACAATTAGGGCTTGAACCTGTAGTGGGAACGAGAAAAGGCAAATTGTTTTTATCCAAATAGTCTCGCAAGTCTTGTTGTGTAACACCTGGTTGTACTGTAACAGTACCTAATTCAGCATCAAAATCTACAATTTTCCTGAGATCGGACAGGTCAAGTATTACCGTATCTTCGGTAGTTGGTAAACCGCTTCCATAACCCCAGTTTTTACCTGTACTGATGGGATAAATAGCTATTTTATGGCAATTAGCCACTTTAACAATAGGTGAAACCTGATCGGGTGAACTAGGTTTCACTACAGCTGGAATATTGCGGGAAACAACATCAGTGTCAGCTTTATAAATCGTCAGCTCTTCTGAAGTGATTACTCTATCGATTCCTACAATGCTTATCCATTCATTTAACGCTTGGAGAATACCTTGATCTTTCTTATTTATTGTCATTGTTTATTTATTTAAGTCAATTGTTTTTAACAGAGAGTGTTTGAAAAATCGTAGAATCAGTCAATAAACTTAAAATCAGGTAAAAATACTCTTCCATGATGTGTCCAATTTACGATACCGATCTAACTGATGAACAATGGTGACAAATTGCCAGTTTATTCCCCGAGACCAACTATTGAGAAATCACCAACGCTATACTATATATTGTTCGTGCAGGTTGTGCCTACAGGTCATCATGGATTATCCAAGGGGTTTGAAAGTCAAGCTTTACAACTTTGGGTTAGATGACCAAAGAAGAGCAACTGGTTAATTTTTAGCCTGTAATTGTTGTGCCATCTCATACTCCCATAGACCAGCCTATTAAGCAAACAAGTTTGTATTACAATTAGTTCCAGTTGCAATTTACATACCTTTGATAACGCTTGAGAAACTTAAGAACATCCTGACAGGTATTCATCATCAGTACAGCCGGTGCATTCATCAATCCGTTTGTAGATTCTTTGCGAGCGAGCGTTTTCATATTCAATAAACGTTGATAAACTTTTTCCTGACGCGGATTGCAGATAAACAGGTGATGAGTAGCCCCAGTTTGTATCATAATTTCTGCCGTTTTGGCGATCAGTGTCATCACAACTGTTCGCTCGTTTTCTTTATCTAATGTAGCCATCCGCCAAGAAGCAGCAAGTGCCAAACCCTTACGGCGCAACTTATCTACCTCGGAATTAAAATCACTATCTACAGTCAGTTTCTTTGGCCCATCTACTGTATAAGAATTCGTCCCAATAATCTCACCGTTTTGCCGAGCTACTAGTACCTTAGTTTCAGAAATATTGTCCCAATGTGGATAATGAACCAACTTCCTATTCGCCTGAAGTTTACAATACCCTTGCTTGAGATAGGCCTCATGAGTCAAATGGTAGACAGCATCCATCTCAACCGTGTTTTCTACTAGCCGAACTTCAATTTTATCTTTTGTAGAATCTAAAACCTTTTTATCTAAACTTGTTGTCATTGTTTTGTCTCCTTGAAATTAATTTGAGTTGTTAGTTTGTGGTGAAAGAGGGTGAAGGTTCTAAAGGCTGTCGCCTCACCATCTGCCACAATTGCGTGTAACCGCGACAACTTCATCGAATTTTTTGGAACGACTCCAGTGCCTTTGTTGATTAGTATGTGTGAAATCTTAGGCAGAAAAAATCCCTAAAAGTTCAGGATTCTCATCCTGAAAAATTCAGTAATCTGAGAATCCCGTCAAATTTAGATGATGGCTTGGACTTTGGACAAAACAAAGGTGATTTAATGTTTGCTTTATATGGCTACGCGGTCGTATTTCACTTAAGCCTCGCCGCCAGGGGCGAGGCTTAAGTGAAAGTCAGATAACCGTACTTGTCCGACACGATCGCACTCAATACTGCTCGGTTAACAAATTTATCTGTTGAGAGAGGGATGGGGAAGAGAGGGAAGAGGGGGAAGGGTGGGAAGAGAAAACCATGTGTATTGCTTAATTCTCCCCACACCTCCCACACTCCCCACAC
>JASJDW010000055.1 GCA_030064955.1 Crocosphaera sp. | reverse complement strand
AAATCGGGATGACTGGATTCGAACCAGCGGCCCCTTCGTCCCGAACGAAGTGCGCTACCAAGCTGCGCTACATCCCGTTAAGAATAGCCTCTTAATTGTACCAAAATTAGGGTTTAAAAATCATTAAGACTTTCCACATTACTCACCTCAACCCCAGAACAAGTGCGCTTAATTAAACCGGCTAACACCTTACCTGGACCCACTTCTAACACCTGTGTAATCTCCTGTTGAGGCAAGGCTAACATAATCTCACGCCAACGCACCGATCCGGTCATTTGTTGGGTTAAACGTTCTTTTAAGACGCTTGCTGAAGTGCTAGGAGTGGGGTCAACATTGGACAACACAGGAACCTTAGCATCAGAAAAATTAGCCTCTTCTAATAATTCTTTAAACTTTTCGGCTGCTGCGGCCATCATCGGAGAATGAAACGCCCCAGATACTTTTAAAGGGATAGCACGTTTGGTCTTAACTTGAGAACAGAGTTGATCAACTGCTTCGGGAGTCCCAGAAATGACCACTTGTTGCTCGCTGTTATCATTGGCTAAAACCACATCAGGAGTCCCTGCGATCGCTTCTTCTAACTGGGAGCGATCAAACTTCATCAACGCCACCATTTTACCTCCGGCCGCTTCACTCATCAACTCAGCGCGACGTTTAACCAGTTTTAACCCTGTGGCAAAATCAAACACCTCGGCTGCATACAAAGCGGAATATTCTCCTAAACTATGACCCGCCACTAAATCTGGCTGTTGACCTTTATCTTTTAACAAGTCAATTAAAATACTTTCTACTACGTACAAACAAGGTTGAGTGTACAGCGTCTTAGCTAACTCCGTTTCATCCCCTTGACACTTATCTAACACCGACCAACCTAAGATATTTTTGGCTTCTTCAAAACGATCTTTTCCTACGGGAGTTGTCCCTAAGTCGCCTCCCATTCCCACTGCTTGTGATCCTTGTCCTGGAAATACCCACGCTGTTGTCATAATTTTACCTAAAATAACACGGGAGCATGAAAGCCATCGTCTTTTAAGCAATGGATGAAATGCGACCCGATTGGTTAAAACCAATTGTATCTTGTTTTGCACAGCTATGTAAGATATATGTTATGATGTTTTTATGGCTACTTTAACCCTGACACTGAAACTTCCTTTTTATCGGTTAAACCAATGCAAAGCGCAAGAGTTTGACCGATTAACTGAGTTGAATACGGGTATTGCTAATCAGTTATTAGAAGTGCCTAAAACGGATAGAAGAAAGTACACTCTTCTAAGACTTTAATCATATTGAGATTGGGTCAGGTTGGATTAATCAAACTATTCGTAATAGCTGTGCTGCAACTAAAGTCAAGAAGTTTAAATGTTTGCCCCTTGAAGTCAATAATCAAGGTTGGCGAATTGAGAAAAAAGGGGATACTTATTCGGTTGCTTTCTCAATTATCAGAGGAGTTAAAAAGCGTATTCCTTTATCTATTCATCAATCTAGTCATACCGATACTTTAGATAAAATTATGGCAAAAAAAGCTAAAAAGCGGTGCGACCCCGGCGATTTGCAATCGCCTAGGGAACGCGCACCAAGAAAAGGCAGTCTTAAGCTATGGAAATCTAAGAAAGGTATTTGGTATGTTTTGTTATCAGTATCAATGGATGTTCCTGATGCTAAACCAGTTAAAAACTGGATTGGAGTAGATAGAGGTCAAAATCAGATTGCTGTTGCTTCGTTGCCTAATGGGTTTGGTAAGTTTTGGAATGGTCGTCAAATTAAACACTTGAGAAGACGCTATCAAAAACTTAGAAAACAACTCCAAAAAGCAAATAAGCCCAAAGTAATTAAACGATTAGAATCTAAAGAAAGACGGACTATAACCTATATAAATCATTGCATTTCCAAGCAGTTAGTCCAGTTTGCGTCATCTTATGGCATGGGATTAAGATTTGAAGACTTGTCTAACATTAGGCAAACTTCAAAGCAATCTAAACTCGTCAGGTCTGATGCTGGAAATAATCGCCATGCTTGGTCGTATTTTCAGTTAGAAACACTAACTCGTTATAAAGCTATCAAGAATGGTGTTCCTTTTGAACTAATACCAGCCCCATATACTTCTAAATCTGATCATCGTCACGGTGTAATTGGTAAAAGAAATGGACATTGGTTCAGGGGATTTGATGGTTATCAATGCAATAGTGACTGGAATGCTAGTCAAAATATAGGTCAATGGTTAGGTTTTTCATGTCCTTTAGACCTTCAGAAAACTGTATTTGTAATGGATGCAGACGGTTTAAAGGATGGGGTCAATGGGAGTCCCCCGCGCCTAGAGGTTATTTAAACAGGTGGATTTATCCCCTGTTTAGATAACCTCTAGAATCCCTGTCGATTTATCGCAGGGAGTCTCAATAAGGTTAAATGTTAAGATAATAAAGACGGCATTTTTTCAGCATCTTCTGTTACCCAACTAGCAAAACGTTTTGCTAAAGGAGGCGCAAATACAAAAGTGCTAGTAAATCCTGAGAATAAATGTAATCCTTGGAAGTGATCAATTTTACCCACTAAAAAGTTAGCACCAGGACAAAAAGCAACTAAACAATTATGTAATTTGCCAGGTAAATTTTCTAACTTAGGTAGTATTTTACCCACCCCTTCACGAATTGTTTTTTCAGCTAAATGACGATCAAAGTTTGCTTGAGGATTAGTTATAATTTGACTTATTTGACCTAAACAAAAATGACCATCTCGAAATTGAATAGCACCAGGTTCCATAACATCAGAAATAATTTCATCACTGGGATGATTCCATAAAGATTCAAGCTCTAAATCTCCTGATTTTTCTTCAATATCAAGACGGTTTAAAATAGCTGGCATCACTAAAGTTTTCAGATTAATATCTACGGTTGATGTTAAGATTAACTGGGAATGAGTAAAATAAATATTAACAGCAATACCAATACTTTTTAATAAAGAATGACTTAAACCTCCTGCACAAATGACTACATTTTCACTGAAATATTCTTCTTGAGGAGTTTTTACCCCTGTAATGATTGTATTTTGAGATAATAGTTGACTCACTTCTTCATAATTAATGGTTCCACCTAATTTTAAAAAAGCTTGCTGATAACCATTATTGGTTTTTTGTGGGTGAATATGTCCATGAGGTAATTTAAGACATCCTGAAATAGCATCAGTATTCAATAAAGGTTCAATTTCAATTGCTTCTTTCGGGGTTAGTAATTGAGGTTTTATCAAAAATTTTTGATAATCTTCTGCGATCATTTCAGGATCTTTATCCGCTGGCATTGTTAACATGAGATCCAGTTCTCGAAATTCAGTATTGTATCCTAACTCTTGTGATAAATTATGATGAATTTCTCTGCTTTCTTGACATAATTTATTAGAAAAATCATCCGTTCCAGACCAATAAGCAACCCCTCCATAACTGTAACGGGTTGCATTAGAATAATTAGGGTCTTTTTCTAATAGTAAAACTTTCAGACCTTTTTTAGCTAATTCATAACTTAAAGCTGATCCCGTAATACCAGCACCAATAACAATCCAATCAAAATTTTTCATATTCTTCTTATATAATTTTTATTTATTTTATCATCAATGACTAATTAATTAGTAAAAATTTTTAAATCTAAAACAACTGAGCATGATATAATGATATTTATAAATTCTAATTCTCACTTCATGAATCTGCTTCCTAGACGCTATCATCGTATCAAACAAGTTCTTGAAAAAAGACAACCGGACTTAACGGTTTTAACAGAGGATGTTCATAAGCCGCATAATTTATCAGCCATTATTCGCACTTGTGATGCTGTGGGAATATTAGACGTTCATACTATTAATACAACCGATGAATTTCCTACTTTTTCACAAGTTTCCCAAGGGAGTGATAAGTGGGTATTTCTTCATACTCATCCAAATATTCAAACAGGTATAACTTATTTAAAAAGTCAAAATTTTGATATATATGCGGCCCATCTTACCGAGCAATCTTTAGACTATCGAGACATTAATTATACTCAACCTACAGCTATTTTATTAGGTGCAGAAAAATGGGGAGTTAGTGAACAAGCAGCGAATTTAGTGGATGGACATATTATCATACCCATGTTAGGAATGGTACAATCCTTGAATGTGTCTGTTGCTGCTGCGGTCATTTTATTTGAAGCCCAACGCCAGAGATTAGCAGAAAAAATGTATGATACAAGCAGATTAGATGTGGATAGATACCAGAGAATTTTGTTTGAATGGAGCTATCCAGCCCTAGCAACAATATATCAAAAAAAAGGAGAAAATTACCCATCTTTAGGGGAAAATGGGGAAATTCTTCAGAAAAATTCTTAATAAGTACAAACCCATTCAAGGTTGACTCTAAGAAATTTTATCTAGGGGGATGACGATCGGCATATACGTAGGTTAAATTAGTGTTTAATTAAATTTACCTAAGGGTTTAACATGAAGTTTCCAATAGATACAATTTTACCAACCACTGCGGTTATTAGCCTAATTGGCGGAATACTTAACATTAATCCTTCCTCTGCTGCAACCATAGGGTATGATTTAAAGTTTTTTGATAATTTAGATAATCAAGTTGGTTCTGGTGAATTTACTTATGATTCTCACACAAGTACCTGTATTCAAACACAACCCTTTGGTGATTCCTGCGATCAAGTTAATGGTTTTTTTGTTAATACAGAATTAGTTAGTTTTTCAGCAAATATCTCAGGAACTGAGTGGATATTTGATGATCGATCAGGACAACTTTGGTGGGATGAACAATCTAATAGTGTTCGAGGTACAATTGCGAGTAGAAGTGATATATTGCTAGGCGAACAATGGTTTTTTGGTGATCAATTTTTTAACGAGAATTTTTTATCTATTGAAGGACAAAGTGGGGGAACCTGGACACAAGTATTAAATGATAGTAATTTTGTTGATGGAATATGGATAGCAACAGCAAAAGATTCCGTATCACCTGATGATCGTGCTGTTCCAGAACCTTTAACATTACTAGGTGCAGGAGTTGCCATAGGCTTTGGAACCTTTTTTAAAATTAAACTTAAATGATATTTGTGTCTGAATAGAGTAGTAAACTATTTGTATTGATATAGGTTGGCCAAGGCTATCAATGACTTACATTCTAAAAAGGAGCTAAATTATATTACTTGGAACTTCAGACTCGAATACAAGCTGAACCAAGTCCGCTCCGTCAACCAAAAATCTGAAATCGCCAACATCATTGTCAGTTCCAGTTTTAACATAATCTCGTAGTCTAATTGAATTATCTCTAGATTAATTTAATATTAATTTTTGTCAAAATACTTGGCTTATTCACCCCTCCGTGCTATTTTGCGAGTATTCTTGTCAAACTTTTCTTAATGAGGAAACAATGACTTTCAAATATGCTCTCGCTGCTGTTACCGCACTCAGCTTAACTGCTTTGACTACTCCTGCCCAAGCAGCCCTTATTAATATTCCCTTAACTTTTGATCCTGAATCGGGTAATACATCTTCAGGGGAAGGTTTTTTTACCATCGATGATAGTAATCTAGCTCCGAATATACTCTTAGATGATCTTAGTGATCTAGAAAATTTTTCTGCTACGTTTACTAATTTAAGTTCCATCCCTTCTACCACCACCTTTAGTTTGTCAGATTTATCGGATTGGATATACAGAACAGATGATTTAGGTAATATTGTTGACGTTAACTTCTTTATGGGGGCAGCTACCAATACGGACGGATATCGTTTACAAGGATCTGGGCCTCTTTTTATTCAGTTGTCTGGTAACGGTGAATTGGCAACTTATGACATTACTCCTGGTACTCCTGTTCCTGAACCTTCCACTATTCTGGGGGCAAGTGTTGCTCTCGCTTTTGGCAAAGGCTTCAAGCGTAAGTTAGCCAAAAAGAAATAGTTTTTTCACAGATAATTAAATTACCATTCCTCACCAGTTTTTTCTTGACATCGGCTCAAATTCGACCATCTGCCTTGTAACTGAAGACTTTCTTCACTGGTGAGTGATAACTGATTTACTGATTTAGCGAACCACAACTATGCCATTTTTTTCTTTTCACTTCGGTAGTTAATAAATTCCACCCTAACTGTAGCTGTTCTTTGGCCAGTCCCACCTCATACCATCAGAATCTCACCTAGGTTTTTGTCACCCCGTCAGGCGTTCAACACTCTGGGATAATGAACTTTACAAGGACTTCCCCAAGCTACCATTTCAGCAGGAATATCCTTAAAAACACTACTTCTAGCACCGATAACGGCATTAGAAGCAATATAAACCCCCGGGGCAACAAAACAGTCGGTCGCTACCCAAACGCCGTTACCAATGGTGATCGGTTTAACAACTAAATTAAAAGCTTGATCTCGAAAATCGTGGCTTCCTGTACATAAATAACACTTCTGAGAAATAACAGTTTGAGAACCAATTTTAATGCTTTCTAAACTATAGAAAACCACATCATCCCCAACCCAACTGTAGTCCCCGATGCTAACTTTCCAAGGATAGGTAAAACGGACTGTGGGACGAATAATTACCCTTTTACCAATGTTTGCTCCAAAACGACGTAATAACCAACAGCGAAACCCATTAGCATTATGTAAACTTAGGGGAAAAGCAATAGATTGTACTAACCACCAGAGTAATACATACCAACCAGGACGACCGCGATCGTACCAAGACTGGTCATATTGACGTAAATCTACCCAAGGTTCATGGTCAACCATCACAGAAGAACTTGACTCTAACTTCATTATTTTTTAATGATAATAATTCGTTTATAACTTTACTTTTATGGGTTCTGAGGTTGTTTTTGAATCATTTCCTTGATGTTCTTTATCAATATTGAGTTGACCTCCAAATTTTCGTAATTCGTAAAGTTTAACCCCAATTTGATACTCATATTGACTGAGTAAACGCCCATAAATATAGCCAGGACGACCATCTAAAAATCCTAAGCGAATAAAATAAAATAGAATAAATCTTAATAAGGGTTTAAAGGGAAGTCTTACCCATATTTTTTTAAGAAATCGTTTTCTTTGAACCGCATTTCCCAACAAATTAGATCCAATGGTACCACTGTCATCTTGTCCTGTTAATAAATTATAGTAAACTCGTGCTTCCCAGTTAGAATAACGGTTGTGTCTTTGTAACCAATGATAAATATCACGGAAGTCGATATGTAGCATATCTTCTTTGAGATAGCCTACATTCCCTTGTAAAATAACGTGTTCATGAACTTCGTTATCTCCTGTATTGGGAATATCTTCTGTGTTTAAGTTTTCATAACGTCCTAATTGGTGACGGAATAATCGTAAATTCCAGTCAGGATATTTACCACCGTAACGAATCCATTTGCCCAAGAAAAAGACTTTACGATTGAGATAATACCCGTTGAAATTATCGTCCTTAATAACTTGTTCAATTTCATCCCATAATTCAGGGGTAATACGTTCATCACAATCGACAATTAAAACCCATTCATTACGAAAGGGTAGATTCTCTAAAGACCAATTTTTCTTTTTCGGCCAACGTCCGTTAAAATGGAACTGTACTACCTTAGCTCCATACTGTTCACTAATTTCTATGGAGCGATCGCTACTTTGGGAGTCAACCACAAAGACTTCATCGGCTCGCTCAACACTTTCTAAGCAAGCCGGTAAATTAAGCTCTTCATTCAAAGCGGGAATGAGGACAGACACTGGGACTTTAGCAGTCATTTTAGATATTCGTGTTATGGGTTAATCTTAATCCATATTATAGGTAATGGGAGAAGATGGGGAATTTTCAAGGGTCAACACCCCATGAATTTTATTGATCATTGTTATATTAAGAATCATGAAGACAATAGACCAAAAAAAAATACACAATTGAAGGTAAGAATGAATGTTTGACACAGAGCCACTCCCTTCTACTACGGAAAAGTCTAACAGGAAAATTAACAAAATGTCCCAAGAAAAACCAAAAAAAGACCAGATTAGCTACTGGCCAATGCTTATGGGGATTTTAGCCTTAGTAGCCGTGACAGGTGGGGGCGTTACTTGGTGGTTAACTCAACAAAACCGTAACCCATCATCCGCATTAGCTCAACAAACTCCCCCTACCTCAGTAAAATTAGACACCCTGAAGCCTGGGGTTATCAAAACGGTTTCAGAAGTGGTAGGAACCCTCGAAGCTGACGATGCAGTCATCTTGAAACCTGAAATTCAAGGTCGTATTAATCGAATTTTAGTCCAAGAAGGCGATCTCGTCAGTAAAGGTCAAGTCATCATGGAATTGGACAATAGTGACTGGCAAGCGGAATTATTACAGACTCAAGCACAATTAGCCAATGCTAAAGCCCGTTTAGCTGAATTAGAAGCCGGAAACCGTATAGAAGATATTGAAGAGGGTAAAGCGCGGTTACGGGAAGCTAAAGCCCGTCTAAGCAATGCTCAAGCCGGCGGGAGTGTAGAAGAAATTGCACAGGCCGAAGCTCAAGTTAATGCAGCCGAAGCCAGTGCTGAGTTAGCTCAGCAACGGGTTACTCGTTACGAAACCCTCGAACGAGAAGGGGCTATTTCTACCGATGAATATCAAGAATATGTGACGGAAGCTCGCAGTGCTTCGGCTGAACTAGAACAAGCTCAACGCCGTTTATCCCAACTTGAAAAGCGTCGTCTAACAGATGTCGATGAACTACAAGCAACCGTTGAACGGGAAGAACAAAACCTACGAAGATTACAAACGGGCCCCCGTCAAGAAGTCATTGCTCAAGCTAGGGCTAATGTAGCAGAGGCGATCGCTGAGGTGCGTACTGCGGAAGTCAATGTGAGTAAAACGCGCATTGTTGCGCCTATTTCTGGCATTGTGGGGGACATTCCAGCCGAACCAGGAGATTATGTAGATCAAGGGGATACATTAACCAGCTTAACCCAAAATAATAGTTTAGAACTTAATTTATCCATTCCCCTTGAAGAAGCGTCTCGCTTACGGTTAGGCTTACCCGTAGAAATTATGGATGGTCAAGAAAAGCCCATCGCCAGAGGTAAAATTAGTTTTATCTCTCCCGATGTTACTGCTAACTCTCAATTAGTGTTAGCAAAAGCCATCTTTGATGGCAATAATCGCCCTTTATTAAACCGTCAATTTATTCGAGCAAGAATCATTTGGCAGCAAGGTCAAGGGTTATTAATTCCTGCTACTGCGGTGTCTCGTTTAGGGGTACAAACCTTTGTTTTTGTCGCTAAACCGAATGACTCAACTCAAGAAGGTTCAGCCCCATTTCTTGCTGAACAAAGACAGGTAGAATTAGGAGCAGTCCAAGGTAATAATTATCAAGTTATTAGTGGACTAAAACCAGGAGAAAAAATTGTTACTGCTGGTCTTCTACAGTTAAGAGATGGTGCGCCTATTCAAGAAGTAGGAAGTCAGAAGTCAGAAGTCAGAAGTTTTAATTAGTAGGAAGGTTAAAAAAAAGATGAATTTTGTTGATTTTTTTATTAAACGTCCCGTTTTTTCTTCTGTTTGCGCTCTGCTAATTTTATTAGTGGGATTAATTAGTTTATTTAACTTACCCCTCGCTCAATTTCCTGAAATTGCTCCTACTAGGGTTCAAGTTCAATCCACTTATGATGGGGCGAGTGCGGAAGTCGTTGAAAATGCAGTTACGAATATTTTAGAACGACAAATTAATGGGGTCGAAGGACTCAGATATATGAGTTCTAGTAGCAGTAATAGTGGAACCAGTAGTATTACTGTTACTTTTGATTCTTCAAGAAACCCCGATTTAGCTGCGGTTGACTTACAGAATCAAGTCTCTGTGGTGCGATCGCAGTTACCCGATGTCGTACAAAGAACTGGGGTTCAAGTCACAAGACAATCTGATAGTTTACTGTTAGGAATTGGTCTATATAGTGATAACAATCGATACGATAATGTCTTTTTAAGTAACTACGCCGATCAATATTTAGTGGATGCTTTAAAACGCCTTGATGGGGTAGGAAATGTCCGCATTTTTGGGGAACGTCGCTATGCAATGCGTCTCTGGTTAGACCCCAACAAGTTAGCGAGTCGAGGGTTAACGACCCAAGATATCGTTGATGCTTTATCGGAACAAAATTTACAAGTGGGTGCGGGAAAAATAGGCGCGGAACCTGCCCCCGAAGGACAACAATTTCAGTTTGATTTACGAGCGATTAGTCAATTAAAAGATCCTAAAGAGTTTGACAATCTCCTTCTAAAAACCGATGAAAATGGCGGCTTAGTTTACTTTAAAGATGTAGGAAGAGCGGAGTTAGGAGCGGAAGATTATAGTTCTTTTCTACGGTTTCGAGGACAAGAAGCAGTAGGGATGGGAATTTATCAAAGAACGGGTTCTAATGCGTTAGAAGTTGCCAAAAAAGTTAAACAAGAAATGGCTCGTCTATCGGCCTTTTTTCCCCCTGATTTAAAATATGTTGTGGCTTTTGATACCACTCAATTTGTAGAAGAGTCTTTATCGGAAGTTGTCAAAACCCTGATCATTGCGGTTGGCTTAGTTATTATTGTTATTTTAATCTTTTTACAAAATTGGAGAACCACTTTAATTCCAGCATTAACCATTCCTTTGGCGTTGATTGGAACCTTTGCTTTTATTAAATTATTTGATTTTTCAATTAATAGTTTAACCTTGTTTGGGTTAACTCTGGCAACCGGTATGGTAGTGGATGATGCAATTATTGTAGTTGAACAAATTAACCGTTATATTGAAGATGATAATATGTCTCCACACGCTGCTGCGAGTAAGGCGATGGGGGAATTATCCTCGGCTGTTATTGCCACCTCGTTAGTGTTAATGGCTGTATTTATTCCAGTGGCATTTTTCCCAGGAACAACAGGGGCTTTATATCGACAATTTGCGTTAACTATTGCTTTTTCGATTGTTATTTCTACCTTTTTGGCTTTAACGTTAACCCCATCTTTATGCGCTTTATTGTTAGAAAAAGGACAACAGTTACCTGGATTTTTAGGGGCAATTTTTAATCAATTTAATCATCTTTTGGACTGGGTAAAAAGACAATATCGGCGATCGCTTCATCTCCTTTCCCATCTTCGCCTTGCGGTGGTGGGTGTATTTGCCCTTCTATTATTAGTAACAGTATGGCTCTATAACCAGGTTCCCACTGCTTTTACCCCAGAAGAAGATCAAGGCTATTTTATCACCATTATTCAAGCTCCCCAAGGGGTTTCCTTGCAATATACCAGTGAGGTGATGAGACAGGTAGAAAACATTATTTTAGAGGAACCTGACGTTAAAGCCACCTTTGCGGTGGGTGGGTTCGCTTTTGGTGGTAGTAGTGCTAACCAAGGGGTAATTTTTAGCCCTCTCAAACCCTTTAAAGATCGTCCTGGCCCTCAACATTCCGCACAAGCTATCATTGGTAAATTATGGGGTCAATTTAGTCAAATACCTGAAGCTAATATTTTCCCAGTTAACCCCCCTGCTATTCGAGGTTTAGGGAATTTTGGTGGGTTTGTGTTTCAACTGCAAGATCAACAAGGAAATGAAGATATTAATAAGTTAGTGGGGGTGATGGGGCAATTATTAGGGGCTGCTAATCAAAACCCTGCCATTGGTCAAGCATTTAGTCGATTTTCTGCCAATACTCCCCAATTTGTTATCGAAGTTAATCGGAATAAAGCTCAAGCGTTGCAAGTATCTATTGACGATATTTTTAGCACCCTACAAACAGCGTTAGGAGCACGCTATGTAAACGATTTTACGCTACAGCAGCGCACTTATCGGGTTTATGTACAAGCAGATAAGCAGTTTCGTGCTAACCCTCAAGATATCAATCAATTATATGTGCGATCGCAAACCGATCAAATGGTTCCCCTATCTAACTTAATTACCATGACTCCTACTACTGGGGCCCAAACCATTAGTCATTATAATTTATTTCGTTCTGTGGAAATTAATGGGGGTCCTGCGCCGGGTGTAGGTTCCGGTACCGCTATACAAGCAATGGAAACTGTTTCAAAACAGGTTCTTCCACCAGGGTTTGGTTATGAGTGGTCCGGTACTTCCCTCGAAGAAATAGAGTCAGCTGGTCTTGCACCGATTATTTTTGGGTTAGGACTGTTATTTGTTTTCTTGGTGTTAGCTGCACAATACGAAAACTATATTGATCCTTTAATTATTATTGTGGCGGTTCCTTTGGCTATTTTAGGCGCATTAACAGCACAATTATTAAGAGGGTTTGCTAACGATGTTTATTGTCAAATTGGGTTAGTGATGTTAATTGGTTTAGCCAGTAAAAATGCGATTTTAATTGTGGAGTTTGCTAACCAATTACGGGATGAGGGTTTACCCTTAGTTAAAGCAGCCATAGAAGCAGCGCAAGAAAGACTTAGACCGATTTTAATGACGGCGGTTTCCACTTTATTAGGTATCTTCCCATTAGTGGTCGCAACGGGTGCCGGTTCAGGGAGTCGTCAGTCTCTAGGAACGGCTGTTTTTGGGGGAATGTTAGTGGCTTCTTTGTTGAGTTTATTTGTGGTTCCTATTCTCTATATTGTGATTAAAATGACCACAGAAAAATTCTTACCGAAAAAGTCGTCATAATACGTAGAGGTTTAATAGTTCATAAAAATATAGTCAAATATGACATATCCTTATTTTGTCGGTGTTACCCTGACTGGGTGAACTACAACACCCTCTATCCCATAGCTAAAAGCATTTGGGACTACTTTTCTCATAATGTTCAGAGAACCGTTCACATCTGCATTGATTAATTTTCTTTTGCCAGTGCGATATAAACCTCTGTCTTGAGTGCGTCTTACATTCTGAATGCGATTCAGAATTACGCACTCGCTTTTTATTCTTTTTCCCGAAAATTGAACTTGATTTTTCTGGCCTTTCTGGTAAACAGGAAGACAGTCGTTATCAAGAAAAGAAGCGAGTGATGTATAAGATTCTTCGGCAATAATTACCTTTATCCCTACCATTTCTGCTTTATAAGATAACATTCCTATGAACTTATTATAGGGAATCGATACAAAGTTTTGGTTATTTCTTTTCCCTAAGTTAATGCTTTGTTTCCATTCTTGATTGTGACCAATGATCAAATTGCCTATTTTCTGATTAACCAGAGTATCAATAATCAAACGAGATGCTTTATGGAGATAGTCATTGATTTTGAATTCTCTTGTTAACATCAGCTTTTTCAGTTTTTTACTTGATTGATTTTCTCCTAAAATAGATTGTAGGTCGCTTTTGACTTTATTATAGTATTGATTGATGGATTTTAACGGTCTGCCATTTATCAAGAGCGGTTTAATTCCGGCTTGATTAAAAGTTAATGTAGCTAAATTGTTTAAGCCAATATCAATACTAGCGCAACGATTGTCTTCTAACTCGTATTGTGTTTTATCCGCTTCATAAATGACCTCAATTACATAATGGTTAAGTTTGGGGACAAGACGAACTTGTTTAATTTGTGTCGTCTCTACTAAGGTTTTTAGATAAATCTGAGTTTGGCTCGGATGAATGATTCCTTTTTTAAGTTGCTTTTTACTAATAGCTTGTTTAGTATAAACTATCACATTTCTTCCCTTTACTTTATGTTTATATCCAGGAAGACGAGGACGAGCTTTAAATTTTGATGGGGTTTCCTTGTAAGCTACATTAGCTTCTTTAAAACTTTTCCAGTTTCTCTCAAGTATCATCAAAATTTGTTGAGAAACTTTAGCTGGCATGGCTTGATAATCTTCTTGATTTTGTAGCGTTTTTTGAATGTCATGATAATTGCGATAAGTGTTTTCAAAAATAAAAGACTGACGAACTAAATAATTAGCATAATTGTAGAGATTTTTAGATAAGAAACATAGTCGGTCAATTTCAGCATAAAACCGATGATTGTTTTGAATAATATGTCTCTCAACTAATTTCATCAATTAACTGGTTAAAATATTGCTTAATTTTAACTTTGGTTTAATTGTACCATTAAACAACTGAACAGAGTTATTAATTTTTGTGAGGTGGCGACCCTGCCGTCGAACGGCAGGGCTTGTGACCGCCGTCAAGTCTCCCCTGAGTCAGTACAAATCACCTGAAGATATTTGTCGTTATTTGACTATATATGACTATATTTCTGTTGAATGTTTATGATACCATTAAACCCTTCTCCTTAGTACATAAAAACTCTAGCACTAGGGTTTTTATCCAAAAAGAGTCATCGTCATTATCTAGGGGAGACTATTCCTGAAACTCCTGTGAAACCATTGTTCTCATCAACTGTGGGTTTTTGGAAATAGCATTAATTTTCAGGAAAATAGTTGCTTTCAATCTTATGCGATCGCAGACTAATTAGTTCCAGATATTCCCCAAAAAGTTTTCTGTCCCACTAAATTCTACCATGATTGATCATGATATTCTTCTAATATTTATTAATTAGCAAAATTAGTCTTTAATTTTAAATTCATAAATATATCTTTTCGGGTTTAGTAACTTATCAAAGAGCCTAAAGCTTATCTTCTTATCGGTAAGCTTATCGTTTTTCACAAATCAAATCCGATTGCTATAGATGCGACCAAGTGAATCTCGATCATTACACGGTTCAGACCACTCCCATTTATTTACCGCAACGAGGCATTGAAGGAAACTTTTTTAAGATTGATCCACACCTGGTTAATATTTGGGGTAAAACTCGTGGGGACTTTGGCATTCACTTTGATGCCAATGCCCCTGGCAGTGCTGGCTGTGTGGTAATCAGAAACAGGAAAGCCTGGGATGCTTTTCAGGAAATGATGGGGCATTACAGAAATGCCGGTTTAGATTCAGTTCCTTTGATTGTAGAGTATCAACGCTAACAAGTTTGTTCGAGGGGTATCCTCTTAAGACTCAGTTGAGTAATCAGAAGATTTGAAAAACTATTACAAAATCTAATGTTAAAATTAAACTATTATTTAGTGTCAAAATTAGGGTGATCCGTGACTACATCATTACCAGATTTACCAGTAGAAGAAATTGAAGAGGGAGGTTCCTCTGAAGGTAAAGGATTTAATTTTCGTCCTTATTTACGAACCTTCATCAGAAAAGCCTGGTTAATTGGTGGATTAACCTGTTTGACTACCTTAGGGGCTTGGCTATGGAGTAGCCAAGATCCTTACACTTATACAGGAAACTTTTTCTTATTAGTTGAACCCATCACCGCTAGTGGCAAATTAACCAACCCCACTACTCTCGCCCGTACCCAAGGGGTTCCCCGTGACGATTTATTTGCTCTAGATTATCCAACTAATCTCGTTTTCCTCACCAATCCAGCAATGACCTTGAAAATTGCTCGAGAAGTACACGAAAAAGAGCGGATTCGCCCAGTCCCTGCGATCTGGAAAGATTTACGAGAAAATTTCAAGGTAAATCGCGCTCAAGTGGGAGAAGGCAGAGGAACAGAAACCAAAATATTTCAAGTCTCTTATACAGGGGAAGATCCCCAAGAAGTTCAAACCATCCTACAAACAGCAGCAGATGCTTTTCTTCAATATAGTTCTGAAGATCGCGAGACTAATATCAAAGCAGGGGTTAAATTTATCGACGAACAACTCCCAGAATTACAACAGAGATTAGAAAAACTCAAAACTAAACAAAAAGAACTTAGACAAAATTACGATTTAGTTGATCCCCTACCAAAAAATCAAGAAGTCCTTGCTCAAATTGCTAACTTAGAACAACAAAAATTAACTCTTAATACTCAACTTCAAGCTCAAAGAAAACTAGCCAATTCCCTACAACAACAATTAAAATTATCCCCTGATGAAGCCTTTGCAGCAGCTACCCTCAGTCAAGATCCCACAAGAGTTGCTCTCCTATCTCAATTACAACAGTTAGACAGCCAAATTGCCATTGCTTCAGCGACTTTTACCGATAATAGCCCTCAAGTTCAGGACTTGCAAGAGCAACGAAAGAATATTCAAACGTTGCTCAATCAAACCACTCAAGAGATTATTACCAACAATTCTTTATCCATATCCCCCAACTCCAACGCCTTGGAATTTCAAGATCCCACTCGTCTTGGACTGATTCAACAGTTATTAGAAACCACCAATCAAATTAAAAGTTTACAAGCTCAATTAGAAGCTATAGAACCGAGTCAACAACAACTTCAACAAAAGGTTAAACGCTATCCTAATCTGATTAATGAGTATAGTGAGCTTCAACGTCAAATTCAACTGACCGAAGAAATTCTTAATAAGCTACTTCTACAACGAGAAACCTTAAAAGTTGAAGCAGCGCAAGAACTTCCTTGGGAATTACTCGGTGAACCCCAAATTCCTTTGGATGAAGAGGGAAGTCCTATTGGATATCCCCCCAGTCGCAAAAAGAAACTCCTTGCAGGGGCAATGGCAGGTATTTTATTGGGAGGAGGCATGGCATTTCTCTGGGAAAAACGTCAAAACATTTTCTATAGTGCTGAGGATATTTCTCAACTGCTAGGCATTCCCCTCTTAGGTACAATTCCTAAAGATGACCGTGAAGCTTTATCCGATACAATTTCCGCAGCTAACTTATCACACACAGCACTAGACATTAGGGAAACAGTTCCTACGGATAATCATCACGGACAACTAGCAGTTTCCAAGGATAATCATCACGGACAACTAGCAGTTTCCAAGGATAATCATCATGAACAACTAGAGGAAGATACCTTATCTTTCTGGGGGAACGAATCAAGTTTTCTCGAAGCGTTTGATGATTTATACCTACAACTCTATTTACAAGAACAAGGGCCTAACCTTCGTTCTCTGATGGTGTCTTCTGTAGAATCTGAAGATGGTTGTTCTACCATAGCCCTTAATTTAGCCATTAATGCAGCCCAAAAGGGTCAACAGGTATTATTAGTGGATACTAACTTTTTTAATCCTCAACTCCACAATTTATTAAATATTTCTAATCACAAAGGACTCATTGATGTTCTGCGAGGACAAGTCTCACCCCAAGGGATTATTTCAACCGTCCGAGATAAGGAAAATTTATCTGTTTTACCCCTAGGAGAAACTCTACAACCTTCCCTTAAACATCTTTGGTCTCCTAAGTTTAATAGTCTCATGGAAGAATTAGCAAAAACCTATGATTTAGTGATTTATGATACCCCTCCCTTTTTCCTCAGTTCAGATATAAAATTTATTGCCAAACAAACCAATGGAATTATTTTAGTGGCCACAATAAAGAAAACACCCAAATCTCTCTTAAAAAAAGCAGTTAAAGAAATTAAAACATTAAATTTACCTTTGTTGGGGGCTGTTGCTAATCATCGAGTTTAGAGGGCAAATCGCTCTTTTGACATACTCCACGCCCTATAAGTGCGTGGATTCTCCAAACATCACTGTTATGGATTTCTGATTCAACGAGTTCGCTTAGATTAAAGTGTTCTGGGCCTTTAACCCAGAGGCGATTCTCTCCTCAGACGTTCACCCCATTTCAGAGGTCTGTTCTCGTATGCCCTACGATACAGTTCAAAACCAAAAAACTTGGTTGGTCTGGTACTTGATGCTTAAAGCTTTTACCTGTAC
>JASJDW010000361.1 GCA_030064955.1 Crocosphaera sp. | reverse complement strand
CTTGATTTAACTGGAAATGAAAATAATTGAAGAAGAAGCATTGAACAGATAAAACTAACAGATATGTTATGTATAAATGATGAATTATCAAATACAAAAAGACCTATATCTTGTATAAAATTTCCTATCAAATTTTGGCTACCTATATTTATTTGTCTATCAGCTATATATGAAAAATTTCCTGAATATTCTGGGATGATAGTCATTAAACTCATACTAATTAATACTAAAGCAACCATTCTTTTTAGGTTTAAAAAGCGATCTTGATTCAATTTTTCATAGAATACAATAGCTAATCTTATTCCAATGTAAAAATGAATAGTCTTATAGACAAAATATACTAATCTTAGTCCTCTTATTATATATTTCTTATCCTGGTATATTCTTTGATAATCTATATTAATAGATTTCTTAGGATATCTGTATTTTCCTATAAACCACTTTTTTGAAGTTTCACTAGAATCATCACAATATTCTGATTCATGAAATAAACGCTTTGGTTGATCATTATCTCCATTTATTATAATATAGGTATTTGTTATAATATGAGTATTATTAAGATTTTTATCTTGATCATTATTTTCATTTATTATACTATCAATATCATTAAGATTCTCATCTTCACTATTAGAATTTTTTAATTCACTTACCCGATGCCAAATTTCTCCATTACTTATCATTATGGTTTCTGAAATATGTAACTTTAAATTAGGTTTTAATATACAAATACTATCCTTCATATGATAATCAAAAAAGTCTATTCGAGGGTAATCTTCTCTTAAACGAATTGTATCTTTATTTTCCATTATTAATCCTTCTAGTGTTTCGCCAATGCTAGTTTTATCTACTAAATAATTATTGAATAAGTGTAACATTGCTATAGCTGAAAAAGAAAAAATCACTATAATCATAACTTTGTTTAATATATTCTTGTATTCTTTTTTATACATATTAATTAACAAGAATAATATGTAATAAATAATTAAGAGAATCAAGAGAATTAAGAGAATTAATAAGTTTATTGAGATCTTTTAAAAATACCAATTTTAAAAAGTGTTTAACAAATAATATAAATAAAAGATGAAGATTATAGGGATAAGACAATTATGTAGATAATGTTGTTACTTTTTAAAATTAACTGAGTTACTTAATAAAAACTATTTCCTGTTCATTCGATAAACTTTCATCATAATTATATCCTAAACCATCGTAATCTTTAAGTTGTGACGGATCATTAATTTTATTCTGGATAATCCAATTGGTCATTAATCCTCTATTTTTCTTAGCTATGATCCCAATCGTTTTTAATTTTCCATTCCTCATTTCTTTAAATAAAACTTTTAAAATAGGATAATTAAACTGTTCAGTTTGAATGATACGAGAATATTCATCAGACGCTAAATTAAGTAATACTTTATTATTATGTTTTTCTAATTCATTATTTAACTGTTGAGTTACTTTCTCACTCCAAAACTGATAAAGATTACTAGCTTTCTCCGTTTTTAAACGAGTATTCATTTCTAGTCGATAAGGACTAATTTCATCAAGCGGTTTTAAAATGCCATATAATCCTGATATAATTCTTAAATGATTTTGAGCAAATAAATAATCATTATCCTTAAAACTATTCAATTCTAATTGTTTGAATACATCTCCTCGATAAGCTACAATACAAGCTTGTTTTTGAGCGGTACTAAATGATTGAAATCGTTGATAATTTAAGTTAGCTAATGATTCACTAACTCCTAGTAATTGTTCTAATTGTTCAGATGAAAAAGTTTGGAGTAAATCAACTAAAAATTGACTATCTTCTTTAAAAATAGGTTGTGTGGTTTCAGGTACAGTGAAAGTATCATCAAACACTAATGTTTTAGCTGAAGAAAGAATTAACAGCATTTAAAAGAAATAATTTTGCTCTATTATTGTAAGCATTCAGCTATCAGCTGTCAGCCATCAGCTTAAAACTAGCAGAAAGAGAGGAGGATGTGATATTGAGAAACTTATTTAGAATTGAAAGTGTGGAAAAAATCCATCAGTTTACTTTATGTGTTTATAGAGCAAACCAAATGTCTCCCAAAGAATAATTGAGATTAAACAAATGCTTACCGCTTTCATTCAAAAGCTGAACGCTGAACCCTGACGGCTAAATGCTTACTAAGCATTCTACATCAAATTTAAGATATTTTCTCAATAATTTAAAGAGTTTTTTAAAAGTTATCAACAAAAAATATAGCTCAGATATTAAGTTCTTTTAACGCCAAACGAATTTGCTCTAAACGTCGGCGATTAACTCCTAAATCAAAATTACTATTCTGAGAAGCTGAACGTAACTCAATTACTGATTTATCAGTCGGAAAATAAAACTCTAGTTCATCACTTCCCCCCAAAAACTTCCCTTTAGCTTCTGCTTTGATATAATTATCCGTTGTTTCAATCACCGTAGTTCTAGGAACAACACTTAAGACTTTTAATAAGATTTCTCTCGTGTAATTAACATCAGTATGGTAAGGAATCGGTGCAATATAAGACTTATTTTGTTTATCTAAACTTACCACACAACTTATTTCTGGTGGACAGGGTAATAAATGACCTTCAGTGAGTCGGGCATTGTTGATTAACTCAGTTCCATAAGCCACCGAATTCGTCAGAAAAAAATTCAATAACCCTACTACTATAATTGACAAAAAATAACGATTCATGATTTACTTTTTTCCACAGTTACTTGTTTTATAATAAACCTAAAAGTAAGCTGATGACTGATAGCTGAATGCTTACAAAAAGCCTTAAGCTATGGGATAGAAAACAAATCTAGCGACAGCCACAAGAAAACCACTAACCGCCGTCACTAAGATTCCAATCAAAGTCCAGATTTGTGCTTTAGTGGAGCCTTTTAATTCCGTGACATCTTTATTCAGGTTTTTAACTTCTGTCTTAATTTCTGCCAGTTCAACTTCAATGGTATTCAGTTTCTCTGCCTGCTTATCTAGCTTGTCTTCAATGCGCTTAAGGATTTCTGTTACGGGATAAGTAACGGTAGATGGGTCATTCATGAGTTAAACTCCTTATTGAGAATTATTTATTTGATCGTATCCTTTGGTGGCCGCCAGGGGACTTATTTTTATTATTGGTGAACAATCAAACGATAAGAAATAGCTGTACGAAATGCCTCTAACTGATATCTTGCACCAGTACAAGAAAACTCAATAGCAAAAGAAAGAAAATCAATTTTCAAGCAGTTACAGTCAAAATCAATCCTGTTCCCCATTCCCCATTCCCTCTCTAAACTAGCTAGTTTTATCAAAGGTGCAAGATGTGAGTCTAAAGCTTCAGGAAAAGTGTTCAAGCTTCTCTGTCGAATACTTCGACCCAATTTCTTTGAGAATAAGTTTCTACTACCCACTGTGGAGTAACTTTATTTGAGTCATCGGAAGTGGCGATCGCTGCGCTCTCCTTGACACACAGGACAGGGAGTACGGCGGTTATATCTAATTAGGGGTCGAGAAAGGAGTCGCCTCCTTCCCCTCCCATTCCAAACCGGACATGAGACTTTCACCTCATCCGGCTTTCGGCAATTAGTCCATTGTCATTGGTACAGTTAATACATCGTCTTTCCATTCATAGCCATTATCTGACCAATCATAGGAACCATCATTTCTGCTTTTAACATCGTGACAGTGACGGTGTAGAGCTTGATAGTTTTTATATTCATCCTTACCGCCTTTCGATTTCGGGATGATGTGGTCAATTTCTATCAAGTCATCAGGTGTAAAGTGTTGACCGCATAACGCGCATTTGCCTTTCTGTTTCTTTAGGAGTTTTGCAACTCTATTAGGTGTTTCAGGGTAATTGCCACGTCTTTTACTCCAATACGTCCAGTTTCCGTCATAAGGTGAGGCTTCAGGTTTAACCAGTTGATGTCTCCTTATTTCTGTTTCGGCGTGATAATACAGTTGCATTTCTTTTGTGCGAAATGTCCATATTCCGTGGTTTCCATGTGAGAAATATTTAGAGAGTTTATCAGAGGTCTTACCTTTTTTAACCCTTGAGACTGTCCAAGCTCTGAGCATATTCCATGTGACCATATCTTCGGTTGTAAACGTTTCCTTACTTGCTACAGTTCGGTAATAGTTACACCATCCTCTGATAACGGGGTTTAATCTGGATATTAATGCCTCTTGTGGTGCGGTTTTGTGGGTTTTAATGACCTTCTTTACTGCCTCATGGTGAGCTTTTATTGCCTTTTTGTTGGGTTTAATTAGTGTCTTGAATCCAATTAGGTCTATTCCGTTGGTTGTACCTGAGTGGTATTTACCTACGGGATAAGACCGTATATTGAATCCTAAGAAGTCAAACCCAGGTTCAATGGTCTTTCCATCAATTTCAACACTTCTTAGTGTGTGTCTGATAGAGGTCTTTTCTGGTTTTAATTCCAGTCCGACTTGTTCTAACCATTGAGATATTAAGGACTTACATTGTAGAATGACTTCGTAGTCCTCATGGAGAACTACGAAGTCATCAGCGTATCGAATGATTTTGGGTTTGTAGTCCCTATTAAGACTGCTATCTTCTCTCCGCTTGTTGCGGGGGAAGCGATTTTCTATATAGGTAATCATTCCATGCAGTGCAATGTTTGCCAGTAATGGGCTAATTACACCACCTTGAGGGGTTCCTGAGTCGGTTTCCTCAAATACGCTGTTGTCTATTACACCGCATTTCAGCCATCTTTTAATTTGATGTTTCATGGGAGTAGGACAATCTACTTTGGATAGTAGGTAATCATGGTTAATCTTGTCGAAGCATTTTGATATGTCGGCATCTAGGACATATTTACCACCTATGTTTTGGTTGATGGCTGTATATATTCTACCGATAGCATCATGTGCGCTTCTGCCTGGTCTGAAGCCGTATGATTTTCCCTCGAATTGGGCCTCCCAGTACGGTTCTAAGGCTGATTTAACCAAGGCTTGCATCGCTCTATCTTTGATGACTGGTATTCCTAGGGGACGTTTTTCCTCCCGTCCAGGTTTTGGTATCCATACCCGTCTTAATGCCTTTGCTCTGTAACCTTTGACGTTAAGTTCATTAGTCAGCTTTAATCTTTGGGTAGGGTGAGTAACCTTTTTACCATCGATTCCGGCTGTTTTTTTACCTTGATTGTCTTGGGTCACTTTGCGAACGGCTAAGAGTTTTGCATAGTGTGACTTTAACAGGAGTTTTTGAAGCTTTTTGGCTTTGACTTTATTTCCTGATCTAACTGCTTGAAATATCCGCTTTTGAAGCTTGAATACTTTTCTTTGGACTTTTGCCCAGTTGATAGTATTCCATTCTTGCGTAGTCTTGGTTATACTCGCTTTCGACATATTTACCTCTACTTGTTGCTATTTCGTACTAATAAACCAGTTGTACGTCAGCTTATCCATACTCATTACAAGTAGGCATTTGCTTCTTACAACTTCTCACCCCCATGACCCTTGCGCTTAAGGAAAGTCACTTCTCACCTACTCGACCAGTGATGAGAGCAATCATGGGGTTAATTCGTTCCGTCAGTTTGGGATTATTGGTTTTAGGTCTTTTAAGGGTGTCAATTACTATCTACCCCATCTTTCCCCCAGGTTACTTTTAGAAGTCAGTGTGGATAATCTGGCTAGGTTTCCACTTTTCACCTTGTTCTTTTGAACGCAGCC
>JASJDW010000360.1 GCA_030064955.1 Crocosphaera sp. | reverse complement strand
GGTTAGGTTGGTTGATTAATCCTCAAGATCATACTGTGGAAATTTATCGACCTCAACAAACTAAAGAAATATTACCCTTTCCTGTCTCTTTATCGGGGGAAAAAGTGTTACCTGGGTTGACTTTATTGGTTGAATAAGTTGCCTATCTTTTACTAAATCTTCTTATCCCGAACTCAGGTTGATTAAATAATTATCAATTATTAATTGATAAACTTGAGTTAAACTGAACTGGAATTAACCTATTTTACCCCCACACTTTCTAAAACAAGATTGATATTTTTTCTAACGGAGTTAGCAGAAATGTGTAATGCTTCTTGTTCCTGTGATGTTAATTTGACTTCTAATATTTTCTTAATTCCACCACAACCTAAAAAGCAAGGAACCCCGATATAAATATCATTTAATCCATATTCTCCTTGTAAATAAGCGGCCGTTGGCAACAAGCGAGATTGATTTCGTAAAATGGTTTCGATCATGACATAAGCAGAGGAAGCTGGTGCATAATAAGCCCCTCCGGTTCTCAATAATTTAACCACTTCTGCTCCCCCTTGACGGGTTCTTGCCATTAATCTATCAATCGTTTGGCTGTCTAATAACTCTGTAATGGGTATGCCATTGACGGTACAATAGTTAGGTAAAGGCACCATTAAATCTCCGTGGCCTCCTAATACCATTGCAGTGACATTGGCAGTAGAAATGCCCAATTCCATAGCAATAAAGGTTTGCAAACGGGAAGAGTCCAACACTCCAGCCATCCCCATCACCCGTTGTGAGGGTAACCCAGTCACCTTGTGGGTTAAATAGGTCATGACATCGAGGGGATTGGTAACAACGATGAAAATGGCATTGGGAGAGTGTTTAGCGGCTTTTTCAGCCACTTCAGCGACAATTTTAGCATTAATTGCCAAAAGGTCATCCCGACTGATACCGGGGGTTCTAGCCCGTCCTGCGGTGATGACCACTAAATCCGCTGCTGCTGTCTCTTCGTAGTGATTTGTCCCTGTAACCTGACAGTTATGATCTTCCAATCCTTGGGCTTCCATTAGATCGAGGGCAACCCCTTGGGGAAGTCCCTCTACCACATCTAAGAGGACAACATCGGCCAAGTCTTTTTCGACGATGCGTTGGGCTAGGGTTCGTCCTACATTACCGGCACCCATGATGGCTACACGGAGGGATTGACAGGGGAGAAGGGAGTCGTAAGAGACAGTCATGATATTTTAATGGTTATTCTACGGGTTCTAGTTGGTCGAGGCGTAACCAAACACTGGGAGTAGGAACATAAAATCGAATGAGGGCATATTCATCATTCATATCAAGAATTTCCCCTTTACTTTCAAATAGATAGGTGGGGAAGCGGTTATCACTGGCTTTAGCTTCTACACTATTTTCTAGCTTTTCTTTGATGACGCGCACTAATGCACCTTTTTTAAGTTTAGCTGCCATGATGGTTCCTTTACTCTCAGTTCTTACGGTTCCTATTAATCTTACCAAGGGAAAATGAATAAGTGGCTATTGATCGTTAAACAATTAGGTTTAATCAGAGGATTCTTGAAAGAGAACTTTAACAAGGGTTCCTTTACCCACTTGAGAAACAACATCAATTTTTCCCCCACATTGTTCGATTAAGTGATGGACAATGGTTAATCCCAGTCCCACCCCTTCAACCCGATGATTGAGGGCGTTCCTTCCCCGATAGAAGCTATCAAATAGTTTGGGAAGATCACTGGTGTCGATACCCATTCCTGTATCACTGACGGATATTTCCACCCCTTCGGATTTTAAGTTCGCTTGTACGGCAATACGTCCCCCTTGTGGGGTAAATTTGAGGCTATTGTGAATAATGTTTTGTAGGATGCGTCTTAACCACACATTGGGACAAGCAACCGGAGGAAAACCGGGGGGAACCGTATAACCAAGGGTGATCCCTTTTTCTTCGGCGATCGCTTGATAGGTACTAACAATTCCTGGAACCACTTCTTCGAGGTGGACAGTGGGTTCTGCTTCTTCTAAACTTTGGTTGAGTTGTAATAGTTCTTGTAAGCCTATCAATAGGGTATTTTGGCGATCGCATTCTCCTTTCAACAGATCGATATAGCGTTGTCTAATATCCCGTTTATGTTGTTTGGATTCTAGCAACCGTAAGGCGGTTTTCATGTTAGTTAAGGGGGTACTCAATTCCCTGGTTAGGGGTTTGAGAAACTCTTCTCCTAGGGTTAAACTTTTTTGGGAGGCCGGTTGGATGGTTTCGGGTACAATGTTAGGACTAACCGATGAACCCGAAGTCAAAAATTGAGTCCATAATTTTGTTAATAGGGTAGTATCCACTGTACTCGGCAAGGGAAAGGGTAATACTGAGTTCCCTAACAGTTCGACGGGTGTAGTATCTGTAATAGTAATCAGATGCTTGATCCCGGTTAATAGCTTTTGAATCACCGTAGGATTAAAACTGTAGATAACTTTGAGAATCGTAGGTTCTAGGAGTCCTGACGGGGGGTCTTCGTCTGAGGGAATTTGTTCTTGTGCCAAAATCAGATTACAGAGTTGAGGGGAGAGAATTAGGCAAAAATGCTCCCGTCTTAGTTGGCTACTGGTTTCTAGTACAATGGGGGTAAAGTTATCTTGGGACGAGTAGGTTCCGTGAGAACCCTGACGAGAGGGCGCGGTTCCCCCACTACGACTCATGGTACAACGATAAATCTGTTCAGCCAAGCCTTCTTGATAATAGGTTTCTAGGTTAGTCCACCAACGGGAATGGGGCGGTAATTTTGCCCAAATGGTGGCTTGTATTTCTTGATCAATTAAAAATTGCATCGAGGTATCAACCCACTCCCGAAAGGTACTAGCGGAGACTGTTAGGGGGGATATATGCGGATCAGAGGTTTGGGTTAGTTGATACAGCGAAAGTTCTGGGGTAGTGGGAAGATTCATCCGTTTATAATCGCTCTTTTCTTATGCTTTAATATTTTCTCATTTTTCTGGATTAATTGAGTAATGTTTCTAAGTTTTGTTAACAATTTTTATAATTTGTCACTTTTGACGGTTTTTATTTTCCAGCTTTTATCAATTTCTGCTTACTCCTTACTAACTAACTAGGAAAAATTCAATGAATCGCTTTCATTATATTATTCTGATTTTTGCTTATTTTGGGGGTTTATTGATAACAGGATTGTGGGGTTTTCCTAATTCTAATCCGTCTTGGCAGCAATGGATACTTGTTGTTTTCTTAATTACTATTATTCCTCCTAGTTTATTTATTGTATTAAATAATCGTTGGCGACGTTGTCCTAAATTCCCATTTTGGTTGATTGTTTCTCTGGTTGCTTTATTAGCAGTCTTTTATTTTCAATGGCGGATTCCTTCTCCTGCTGTTACGGATATTAGTTACTCAATTCAAGATAATTTTAGCTCTCAAAGGGTTCAAGTATTAGGAAAGCTTTTATCTGAACCTAGATTAACTAATAATAATCGTAAAAAGTTTTGGTTACAAGCCCAAAGGGTTAAATTACTTGATCACAGTGAGGACTTTAAAACGGTCACAGGGAAAGTCTATATTACTTTGCCTATAAATGAAGTTAAGCCTATTTATCCTGGTCAAGTTCTTATTATTGAAGGAAATTTATATACACCGCGATCGCCTAAAAATCCAGGAGCTTTTGATTTCAAACAATATTTAGCAAAACAAGGATCATTTTCAGGAATTAAAGGAGAAAAAATTGTCTTTATCGGCAAACAAAATCTTTTGATATGGACTCAACTAAGATCTCGAATTATTCAAGGATTTACTAAGTCTTTAGGGGAACAAAATGGATTAGTGATTAGTTCGATAATTTTGGGAAGAAGAGCGGTTGACTTACCGCCAGAAATTCGAGATTTATTTGTTAATATTGGACTATCTCATGTTTTGGCAGCATCAGGGTTTCATGTTGCTTTATTGTTAGGAATTATTTTCTGGATAACTCAATCTTTATCTCCTACTAAAAAGTTAATTATTGGCATAACTATTTTAATCATATACGTAGGTTTAACTGGAATTCAACCGTCGATTTTAAGAGCAACTTTGATGGGAATTGCTATTTTAATCGGTCAGGTTTTGGATAGGAAAACAAATGCGTTGGGAGCGTTGCTATTATCTGGATTTTTATTATTAATTTTTAATCCTCTTTGGATCTGGGATTTAGGATTTCAATTAAGTTTCTTGGCAACGTTTGCTTTATTGGTAACCAGTCCCGTTATTGAAGCTAAGTTAGATTTTTTACCCCCTAAACTTTCTTCTATGGTAGCTGTTCCTGTCGCTGTTTCTATTTGGACATCTCCTTTAATTATGTATGTTTTTCATAGTTTTAGTTTTTATACAATTCCTTTTAATATCTTAGCAACTCCTTTAATTATGTTTTTGGTAATTGCAGGGATAATTAGTGCTATCTTTATCTTAATTATTCCTACTATTGGCATAGAAACAGCTAAAATTTTATTTTGGCCAATAGAAATTTTATTACAATCTGCTCAACAAATACCTCAATTTACGTTAACTGCTTTTGCTGTTGGACAAATATCTTTAGGAATTTTGATAATAATTTATGGTATTTTAATTACAATTTGGTTGAATAAAACCTGGCATAAACGGTGGAAGTTAGGTGGAGTAGTTATTATTTCATTAATTATTCTTCCAATTGTTTATAAAAATCTTACCCTATTTAAAATTACTCTTTTAGAAGGTAATGATATCCCTATTATCGTTATGCAAAATAGAGGAAAGGTTACCGTTATCAATATAGGTAATGAGTCAGATGTTAAATATACATTATTACCTTTTTTATATGAGCAAGGAATTAATCAGATTACTGCTGCTATCTTTACTGACTCTCAAAATCAGCTTCCTATCTCACTCCTTGAACAAAAAATTAAAATTAATCATACGATAAATCTATTTAGTAATCAAAATACCCTTGATACTAAAAGACAACTTTCAGTTAATTCAATAAGTATAAAAGCCTTAAATCAATCCCCATTAATTTTAACCTGGAAAAGCCACAACACCCCTTGGTTATGGATAAATAGTCAAACAGAAGAGATTAATGTAGTCTTAGACAACCAAAAACAATACTCAGATATAATTTTATGGTCTGGAAAAAAACTATCATTAAATTGGGTCAAATGGTTTATAAAACATAAACCAAACATGGTTATTATTTCTACTAAATATATTCCAAGATTTATTAAGAATGAATTGACAAAACGCCATCTTCAATGGTATTGGATACAAGAAGATGGTGCGATTCAATGGACACCCAAACAAGGGATTAAACCAATATTAAGAAATCAAGAAGAAGATAGCTAATATCTGTATTCTGAAATACTTTTGAAATCTTAATAAATAGAAAAGTTAGTTAAAACAATCACAATGTTTTTTTCATTGAAGTGTTACCTTAGTAAAGGATAAAAATTTCCCTAGAATTTTAATGATGAGGATTGTTTCACCAACCCTGAACTTTTAGGGCAGGGATTGCCTAGACCAATCTAGACACTAAGTGGTGAATACCGCATTGAGACACAGTTTGGCACACACTTCCAGATACTTCCCTAGTCTGGACTATCTGTAAACCTAATTGGTTAGGTGCTGTTGGACAGGACATCTTAGTTGTGTTGCGGTAAGGGACTTCAAACGAGTTTGCGAGTCTCGGCCTT
>JASJDW010000359.1 GCA_030064955.1 Crocosphaera sp. | reverse complement strand
TCCATTAATTATGATTATCGTCATCGTCCCCGTCGTCAGGATATGAACCCCCAATACGTAGAAAATGGGTCTATTTATATCTTTAAACCGTGGGTACTCAAAGAAACCCAAAATAGATTAGGTGGTAAAATATCTCTTTATATTATGAGTGAAATGGCTGCTTTAGAAATTGATTCTCTTGATGATTTTCAGATGCTAGACTTTTTAACAGGAAATAGAAAATAGATGTAAAAGTATGGAAATTTTAGTTATCAGTAATGGTCATGGAGAAGATGTGATTGCCGTGTCTATTATTGAAGCACTGAGAAAGGTTGGAACCATTGATAAAATTGCTGCATTACCCTTAGTAGGGAAAGGTTACGTCTACGAAAAAGCCAATATTCCCATCATCGGAACGGTTAAAACTATGCCATCTGGCGGGTTTAATCAAAATATTAATCAATTATGGCTTGATCTCAAAGTCGGATTATTAACCCTTACTTATCATCAATATCAAACCATAAAACAATGGGGAAAAAATGGGGGAAAAATCTTAGCAGTGGGAGATATTCTTCCCCTCCTATTTGCTTGGTTAAGTGGTAGTGAGTTTGCCTTTGTGGGAACTGCCAAATCAGAATATTATCTACGGGACGAAAAAGGTTGGTTAAGTTCTACATCTCTCCTTGAACGTTGGCTAGGATCGATGTATTTTCCTTGGGAACGCTGGTTAATGACTCGTTCTGCTTGTTGTGGTGTTTTTGTAAGAGATAGCCTTACCGCTCAAATTTTGCGGAAATGGTCAATTCCTGTTTATGACTTGGGAAATCCCATGATGGATCATTTTTCCGTTAACCCATCCCCAACCTTTCCCCATGACACTGAACCGTTAATTATTCTGTTACTACCAGGTTCAAGAATGCCAGAAGCCCAAGATAATTGGCAATTAATCCTACAAGCTACTCAAAGTGTCAGAGAAGCCTTTTCTAAGCGATCGCTCATCTTTCTAGCAGCTATTACTCCTAGTTTCAATTCTGTCCCTTTTCAAGAAGACTTGATCGACCAAGGTTGGCAAAAACAACAGCATCAGATCCATAATCTTGCGATCGCAGATTCTCAAGCTATCTTATTTACTCAAAGCCAAAGTACCTTAATTCTTAGCCAACAAGCCTATGAAAGTTGTTTACAACTGTCCCATGTGTGTATTGCGATGGCCGGAACAGCGACAGAACAATTTGTGGGCTTAGGGAAACCAGCGATTAGCTTTCCTGGAGATGGCCCTCAGTTTACCAGAAGATTCGCTCAAAATCAAACCCGTCTGTTAGGTTGTTCTGTTACTTTGGTAGACACCCCTCAACAAGTGGGAAATACCTTAACTGGATTAATCAATAATCCCCAACAATTGCAAAAAATTGCTGAGAATGGACAAAAACGTCTCGGATCTCCAGGAGCAGCCCAAAGAATTGCCCATTGTTTGATAACTGAATGCTTTAACAACCTGATAACCTAAGTTTGATGTAAGTTTTCGATCTGGAGAACTTTTGTTAACCCCCATCAGATAAGGATTTTAGCTATCGCTTCTCATATAAACTTTTCTTGGTGCAAGATGTGAGTTTACTTACCACCAAAAAATTTATCGGGGCATTAATGGTACACTAAGCATTGTCACCTTAAATACCTGTGGCTAAAGATTGAGGAAATAGTATTCATGAAAGCCATGATTCTGGCCGCTGGGAAAGGAACTCGTGTTCGTCCCATTACCCATACCATACCTAAACCGTTAATTCCCATTTTGCAAAAGCCTGTAATGGAATTTTTGCTAGAACTCCTGCGACAGCATGGTTTTGATGAAATTATGGTAAACGTCAGCCATCTGGCCGAGGAGATTGAAAGTTATTTCCGTGACGGACAACGGTTTGGTGTACAAATTGGTTATTCCTTTGAAGGGAAAATTGTCGATGGCGATTTAGTGGGAGAAGCCCTAGGATCAGCCGGCGGTTTACGACGGATTCAAGATTTTAATCCCTTTTTTGATGATACTTTTATTGTTTTATGCGGAGATGCTCTCATTGATTTAGATTTAACTGCAGCAGTTAAATACCATAAAGAAAAAGGAGCGATCGCTACGATCATTACAAAATCCGTCCCTAAAGAGGTGGTTTCCAGTTATGGGGTGGTAGTAACGAATGAAGAGGGAAGGATTCAAGCCTTCCAAGAAAAACCCTCCGTTGAAGAAGCTCTCAGCACTAATATTAATACAGGGATTTATATCTTTGAACCAGAAATTATTAACTATATTCCTCCCAATCAAAAATACGACATTGGAGGGGAATTATTTCCTAAGTTAGTAGAAAAAGGCGCGCCGTTTTATGCAGTGAATATGGAGTTTGAATGGGTGGACATTGGGAAAGTTCCTGATTATTGGCACGCCATTCGCGGGGTATTACAAAGAGACATCAAAAATGTGCAAATTCCTGGGATTGAAGTTAAACCCGGGATTTATACAGGGTTAAATGTGGCAGTTAATTGGGATAAGGTTAATATTCAAGGCCCAGTTTATATTGGTGCCATGACTCATATTGAAGATGGAGCAACCATTATCGGACCAACTATGATCGGACCTAATTGTTGGATTTGTAGTGGTGCAACGGTTGATAATAGCGTCATTTTTGAATATTCTCGTCTCGGTCCTGGAGTGCGTTTAGTGGATAAGTTGGTGTTCGGCCGCTACTGTGTTGATAAAACAGGGGCTGCTATTGATGTGCAAGCAGCAGCTTTAGATTGGTTGATTACTGATGCTCGTCAAACTTTCCCCCATGAAGATCAAGTTAAACAAAAAGCGATCGCAGAATTACTGAATCCAGATCGTTGATGCGAACACTAGGGTGGGCAAATCACAACGTTATCTCAAGCAACCATCACGGTTGAAGTCTTTGCCCGCCCTAATTAGATAATTATACCAATTTCCTAAAGTTGGGCTACAGATAATGCATCAAGAATAAAATCGTATCCTGTAATAGAAGCGATATCTTCCTTTGGTGTTGTTTGTGTGATTGCTTCGGGGGATTTTCAGTAAGAGGAGTATCACTGCAATATCAAAGCGACTTGTTTAGCAAAATAAGTCAAAATTAAATCTGCCCCTGCCCGTTTCATACTGGTAAGAGTTTCCAAAATGACTTGCTTTTCATCAATCCAACCTTGTTGTGCCGCAGCTTTTACCATTGCGTATTCACCACTGACGTTATAAGCAGCAACAGGTAAGTGGGTATATTCCTTGATGCGACCAATCATATCGAGATACGCTAAAGCTGGTTTAACCATTACTATGTCTGCCCCTTCAGCAATGTCCAAAGCCACTTCTTTAATCGCTTCTCGACTATTAGCAGGGTTCATTTGATAGGTTTGTTTGTCGCCAAATTGAGGGGCAGATTCTAACGCATCGCGGAAAGGTCCATAATAGGCTGAAGCGTATTTAGCCGAATAAGCGAGGATTCCTACATCAAAATAACCAGCAGCATCTAAACCTTGACGAATTGCCCCTATTCTACCATCCATCATATCGGAAGGGGCTACGATATCTGCTCCTGCTTCTGCTTGGGATATTGATTGTTTTACTAATACTTCTACTGTTTCGTCGTTAAGAATTTTGCCATCTTTGAGAATACCATCATGACCATAGCTAGAAAAGGGATCAAGTGCTACATCAGTAATGACAGTAATTTCAGGAATTTCTTTTTTAATTGCTCTAACAGTGCGTTGTACTAAGCCATCGGGGTTATAGCTTTCTGTTCCTGCGTTATCTTTCTTTTCTGACGGAATGAGAGGAAAAAGTGCGATCGCATTAATTCCTAAATTAGCAGCATCGGCTATTTCTTTAAGCAGTAAATCAAGGGAATAACGATAGATTTCCGGCATTGAAGGGATTTCTTGTTGCTGGTTTTCTCCCTCCATGACAAACACAGGATAAATTAAATCGTTCACTGTTAATTGGGTTTCCCGTACCATACGACGCAAGGATGGGGTACGACGAAGGCGACGAGGACGATGGAGTAAGGAGAGATGTTCAGTAGTAGAACTCATAATGTCTAGTGCAGAACTGGTTCATTAAAATGATAATCATTCTTATTTTAGATCCAAAGTGAAATTCCTCAACTATAATCCTATGATAAGTAAACTTCTCTTCACTAATAGCTATGACTACAGCAACCCATCACACTCAACTCAACTCCAGTATTGGCGGGACAAAGAATGTTTACCACTGGAATTTTTTAGACAAACAATATCGAGTTGTTTACGAAACTGTCGGCGCAGGAAACCCTGTACTTATACTTCCTGCTTTTAGTACGGTTTCCAGTCGCACCGAGATGAAAGGTATTGCTAATATACTTGCTACAAAATATCAAGTTACGGTTTTAGATTGGTTAGGGTTTGGCGAGTCTCAATGTCCCCCTGTGGATTATAATCCCGTATTATTTCAGCAGTTGTTAGGAGATTTTGTTAAATCTGTTTTTAATAGCTCAATTATCCTTATTGCTGCTGGTCATGCTTCGGGATACGCTTTAAAATTTGCACAGGATAACCCAGATATAATTTCTCAACTTATTTTAATTGCTCCTACTTGGCAAGGACCTTTACGAGTTATGGGTTTACCTGATGGAGTAAGAAATGGGGTAAAAAATCTAGTGCGATCGCCTTTCATCGGACAAGGATTATACTATCTAAATACTACCCCTTCCTTTCTGCACTTGATGTATAAACGCCACGTTTATGTAGATGAAAGCAAACTAACTCCCGAATTTATCGCCCAAAAACACCAAATCACTTCTAAAGAGGGTGCGAGATATGCCCCTGCTGCTTTTGTCACTGGGGCGATCGATCCCGTAGCAAATAGAGAGGAGTTTTTGCAACTTTTAGATTCTATATCCATCCCCGTATTAATTATTCTGGCGGAAAATGCTCCCCCGAAATCAAAAGCGGAAATGGAGGCGATGGCAGAGTTGCAACAAGTGCAAACAGTTCAATTAAGGGGAACTTTGGGCATTTATGAAGAGTATCCTTCAGCCGTGACAGAAGCGATTCAGAATTTTCTTAATATCTAATCTAAAGCCCAAATTAAGTCTACATCGTAACGACGAAACTGTTCGTCAGCACTCATTAAATGGAGGTTTTCTGAGATTGCACTAGCAATCAAAATACGGTCAAAGGGATCTCGATGATGCAAAGGGAGTTGATAAACAATGAAGGTGTGATAGTGTTTGACATCAAGAGGCGCAATCTTAAGACTCGCCATTCTGCTAGAGATATACTTAGCTGGCGGTTCGGGTAGTGGGAGTTTGCCTAAACCTGCTTTAATGGCAATCTCCCAAGAACTAGCAGCCGAAAGATAAAGTTGATTTTTCTGGCTTTTCAATAAAGATTTAGCCTTTTTTCCCAAGCGTTTTGGTTCTGCCAATGCCCAAAGAAAAACTTGTGTATCGAGTAAGATATTCAATCTGCATTACCTTCAAACGCCGACAACATCTCTTCTGGTAAAGGATCGTTAAAATCTTCGGGAACGGTAAATAATCCTTCATCTTGCCCTAAAATGCGGTCTTGAGGTGGTTCTTCCACAGGAACGAGACGCACGATAGGTTTACCAGCTTTGGCAATAACAATATCT
>JASJDW010000358.1 GCA_030064955.1 Crocosphaera sp. | reverse complement strand
CTTTTGTCGATGATGAACTTTTACGGCAGTTAAGAATTGATCGTATTTATGATACTTATATCGATGAAGATCAGTTACGAGTCTGTGATATGACCATTGCAAAATTGGCTGATTCTTTAGAGAAACGTCCCTATTCTTCACGAGAATTTATTGAAGAGATGGGAGCCTATCTGAAAGTTTATGGTAAAGCAGAACAATCTGTCGTCTTAAGTGCTTACCAGCATCAAGTTCCTATTTTTGTTCCCGCCTTTAGTGACTGCTCAGCCGGATTTGGTTTAGTGTATCATCAATGGAATTCTCCTGAATCCCATTTAACCATTGATTCAGTTAGAGACTTCAAGGAATTGACTCAATGCAAGCTTTCATCTGCTGCTACTGGTTTATTAATGATTGGGGGTGGGGTTCCCAAAAACTTTGCTCAAGACACAGTAGTAGCGGCTGAATTACTAGGTTTTGATACCAGTATGCACAAATATACCGTTCAAATTACAGTAGCAGATGAACGGGATGGGGGATTATCTGGTTCTACTTTAAAAGAAGCCCATTCCTGGGGCAAAGTTAACAAAAACATGGAACAAATGGTGTTTTCTGAAGCTACCTTAGCCTTTCCCCTGGTTGCAGGTTATGCCTATGAACAGCAAAACTGGCGTTCTCGTTCCCCACGACGTTTGGCTAATTTATTCCATCAATCCTTAAATAACCAATCCCTAGCCATCTCAGAATAATTCATACTTGTATCTTACATCAGGACAAGAAAACTTAATAATTAGAAGCAAGAGGTAAAGGGTAAAAAATTAGATGAATATAAAACTTTAATTTATTAAAATAACTTGATTTTTATTCTTCTGGCTCCTGACTCCTGACTCCTAAAATTTAGATTTTTCTTACAAAAGTACGAGATGTGAGCATACGATACCAAGGTTAATCACAGGAAACCCGAAGGAGTTTTTACCACTATGATCGTTCACAATTTTAAGACCTTGGGACAAGTTTTAACCCATTGGTCTGAAATTCAGCCTGAACATAAAGCCTACACCATGCTGGATAACAATGGTGTTGAAGAAAGTCAGATTACCTATGGAGAGCTACAATCTCAAGCCAAAAAAATAGCCCAAACCCTATTAGCGTCTGGACTACAATCTCGTAATGTTATTTTATTGTATCCTCCTGGCATCGACTTTATAGTGGCGTTTTTTGGTTGTCTGTATGCTGGAGTGATTCCTGCACCTATCCATGCACCCAAACGAAATCGCTCTAATCAAAAGATTGCCAGTCTTGTGCATTCCATCAATGCAGCAGCTATTTTAGTCCCTGATGCTCAGAAAGAGACTTATCATCAGATTTTGAGCAAGGAAGAGAACTGGCCCGAAGAACTCCCCTATATTGTCACCGATCGCCTGTCTGATATATCCTCCTTAGCTACCCATGAACTTCCTAATATTGATAGTTTAAGCTTGGCTTTCTTACAGTTTACCTCTGGTTCAACCTCCTTACCCAAAGGAGTGATGATTACTCATGGTAACTGTCTGAGTAACTTAGAGATGGCGTTATCTGTCACCAGTGCCACCCCTGAATCTACTTTTGTCAGTTGGCTACCTCACTATCATGATCTTGGATTAGTAGCCCATTTACTGCACAGTTTTTATGGGGGTAGTCACTGTGTTATTTTAGCCCCGACAACCTTTGTTTCTCGACCCATTGAGTGGTTACGGGCCATCACTAACTACGGTGGACAATATACGGGCGCACCGAACTTTGCCTATCAATTATGTGTGGATAAGATTCGGCCAGAAGAACAAAAAGATCTCGATCTTTCTTCCTTACGTATGGCCATTAATGCAGCAGAACCGATTCATGCCCAAACCCTCCTAGATTTTAGCGACAAATTTGCTGAAAATGGATTTAAACCCCGAATGTTTCTACCTGCTTATGGGATGGCGGAAGGGACGGTGTTTATCTCTTCAGGAACCTTAGAACAAGAACCCGTCTATCTGGGAATTGATTTAGACATCTTGGGTAAGGACAATGTTGCGGTTAAAAGCAACAACGACGCACACAAAAAGATATTGGTGGGTTGTGGTCATGCTAAGTTAGGGGAGCAAATGTTTATCGTTGATCCCCAACGCAACTGTGAAGTCCCTCGTTATCATGTGGGGGAGGTATGGGTGAGTGGGCCAAACATCATGGCCGGTTATTATCAAAACCCAGAAGCCACAGCTAAAACCCTGGTTTCCCCAGGAAGCGATCGCATCTATCTGCGGACGGGAGATTTAGGGTTTATGGATGCAGATGGGGAACTGTATATCACCGGACGACTCAAAGACTTGATTATTGTCAACGGGGTTAACTATTATCCTCAAGATATTGAAGTCTGCGTTGAACAGGCCCATGAGGATATTCGTTCTGGTTGCGTTATTGCCTTTAGTGTTCCAGGAAAAACCGCAGAGGAGTTAGTCATTGTCGCCGAGTTGAACAAAGCAGGAATGACCAAGATGCGACAGTCTGGTTATTTAGAAGAATTGGTGGAAGTTGTCAGTTCAACCATTGGCGAAACCTTTGAACTGCCTTTAACCCACCTAACTTTTTTAAGAATTGGACGTATCCCCAAAACCTCTAGCGGTAAGTTGCAAAGACAACAATGTAAACAGATGTTTTTGCAAGAGAGTCTCGATGTTTTAGAGTCATGGATGCAATCGGATTGCACCCATGAACCCCAAGAAGCGATCGATACGCAACACTTGGAAAAAACCTTTGACGAGATCATGGCTATGGGGTTTACCCATCTGCAAGTTTTCACCAATCTTATCCAAATGTTTACCAAAGACTATGAGGTAAAAATGGTGGATTTTGATCTAGAAAAACCCCTACTGGTTTATGGGATTGATTCTAGCAAATTGACGGAAATTCATCGCCAACTGCAACGAAAACTTGAATGTAGTCTTCCAGTTGAAGTTTTTTGTGAAAACAAGAATGTTAAAGGAATGCTCAACGAGATTGTTGGTGCGATGTCTAATAATTCTCATTAATCCATTTATCAATTACAAGGAAAGATTGTTATGTTGAATATTGAAAAGACGTTTGACCAAATCACTGCCATGGGACCTGTGCATTTGAAGGTGTTTACCTACATCATGCAGATGTTACGGGATAAATATGAAGTTTCCATGGTTGATTTTGATATTGAGAAATCCATCTTTTTCTATGGCATTGATTCTTTGAAAATTATTGAGATTCATAGTGCCTTAGAAGCCCGCTTAAATTGTAAAATTCCTACAGAAGCGTTTTTCCAAGCCAATACCTTCAAAGGGATGATTGAGGATATTGTTAAATGTATCTCTAATGACAACAGTTTAGGGGTTGAAACCAGTCACTATTCTCTTGAAGCTGAAATTCAAGAAGCATTAGACTATTTGTTACGCGATCGCGGACAAAAGCCTGAAGATGCTCAAACCCATCCCACTAATACCACCTTATTAACCGGTGCATCAGGGTTTGTAGGAACCTTCTTCCTCAAAGAACTCTTAGAACATACAGATCTCAAGATTTTCTGTTTAGTCCGGGCCGCCGATGAAGCAGCCGGTTTAGAAAGAATACGCAAAACAGAAAGAAAATATAACGCTTATCTTCCTCAAGGGTGGGAAGGTCGGGTGCAGATCGTCATTGGGGATATGTCCAAAAAGCAGTTAGGATTGACCGATGAGGTTTATCAAGAGTATGCAAACACCATTGACAGTGTTTATCATGTTGCTGCGGTGGATAACTTCTATTTACCCTACAACATCATCAAGAAAACCAATGTGGTTGGTACAGTTGAAGTTGCAGACTTTGCCTTAGAAGGAAAAATCAAACCCTTCTATCATGTTTCCAGTTGTGCGGTATCCTTGCTAGAAGAGGCTAGTGATCCTCCAACTATTATTGGTTTGGTCAATGGATATGCTCAAACCAAGTATGTTACAGAACAAATTATTGTGCGTTTAGCCCAAAAAGGATTACCTTGGAGTAGTTTTCGTTTAGGCTATCTCTATACCCTTGGTATTTCTAATGTGGATCTTGATCCCCATGTTTCCTTCAATAAATTGTTGCAATTAGTAGCAAAAGCTTACGACAAAGTAGAAGATGATTTCTTCATCGAAGCAGATGCGTTTGAGAACTTTTTAATGGCTATTCCTGAAATTGGTTGTGTTCCCGATCTAGATGCTAATTTCGATTTAATGCCAGTTGAATATGGGGCAAAAGCAATTATTAAAACCTCATTATTACCCATAAGTGAACTAAAAAGTTGTTATACATTTTATAACCCTCGTCCTTTGGATTGGTCTGATATTGTTAACTACTTCAAAAAGAGCAATAACAAGATCGAAAAGGTTCCTTTAAATACCTTTGTGAATAAGTATGCAGAGTATGTGCGACACACCGATGATAACAGTATTAAGCTTTTAAAATCCGTTGTTTCTTCTCAACTGGATCAACAACTTAATACCATGTTCCGCCAAATTGATACCGATCTGGTTAAAGAAGATATTCATTGGTGTCCTCCCTGTGAAAAGCAGTTTACCCATGCTTATGTAGATTTTGTTCTCAATGATTAAGGGTTGACGTAAGACTGAACTCGTTCAACTGTCTACTTTAATGATTTCAGTCTTGATTGCTTGCTTAGTTGTTTTTTCAGATTACTTAAACATCAAAAATCTAAAATTTTTTGGAGATAATTTCATGTCAGAAAGTAAGTCAAGAACACAAGTTAAACCTATTGATTTTGTTGAACGAAATAATTGGAAAGCATTTCGAGAAATTATTAGGGATTGGTTGGCTATTTTTTTGATTATAGCCTTTAGTATTTGGGCAGATAACATTTTTGTTTATTTGATTTGCATTTGGTTTATTGGGATTTTTCAATTTGCCCTTGGGGAAGCCTTAGTACATGAAGCCGTCCATTATAATTTATTTACTCAAAAATCTTGGCATGATCGACTAGACTTTATCTATTGTTTCCCATTTTTAAGAACCCTTGCTTCTTATAGAAAACATCATCTTCCTCATCATAAATATTTATGGACAGAGAATGATTATATCCCTAAAGAATACGAATATTTAGGATTAAACAAAAAAAATAAGAAGTTATTTCTTATCTTATTCATATATCCTTTATTGGGTTTTTCCGCTATCCATTTTGTTGTTGAGGCTTTCTATGATCTTTTCCAAGACTTTACAACCAGCATAGAAGAAAAAAATGGTAGTTTATTTAAGAGTCTGATTCAACTGTGTTTGTTCTGGTTTGTGATTATTTACAGCTTTTATTTGTCAGGAAATTTAAACCTTTTATTACTTTACTGGTTTGTTCCTTTATTATGGTGTTATTCCTTCTATTCACTATTTGGTGAAGTCCAGGAACATTTTAATACTTTATCAGGGGCAAGATCCAATATAAATCCTGTTATCAATTTGATATTTCACAATGGAGGTTATCACTATGTTCATCATTTATGTGCCACAATACCTTGGTACAATTTGCCAAAAGCTCATCAGGCTTTTTGTTCAGATAATCCAGATATATCCCAAGGTATTTTTGATACTTATCGACAACTTACTCACAATAATCGAGACATCAAATCACCGAAAATAGTCAAGGAGCTAA
>JASJDW010000357.1 GCA_030064955.1 Crocosphaera sp. | reverse complement strand
TAATATTCAACTCCTGAACTCCCGAACTCCTAACTCCTAACTCCTAGAACTAGAAGAGTTTGTACCTCACAAGTATGGGAACTGCTATAGCAACCTTAAAAACTTTTAGAAAAATCTCGTCATGATTCAGCGTATCAATAAAAAAAGCAGCACCTAAAAACAGTGCTGCTCAAACAAGTTAGATGAAAGTTAAAACTCTAGACTAAAGTAGCCATTTTAATCTCATTTGTGCTTAAAATTTGTTGGAGTTCATCAGAGTCAACGGTTTCTTTTTCCACTAACATATCTGCTAACTTATCCAAGATGTGACGGTTGCTTTCTAAAACGTCTTTAGCGCGTGTATAAGCAGTGTCAACCAGTTCACGAACTTCCTCATCAATAGTAGAAGCGGTTTCATTGGAAAAGTCCCGATCAGAGGCAATATCACGACCTAAGAAGACATTTCCGTTTTGCCGTCCCAAGGCCACAGGGCCTAAGCGATCGCTCATACCAAACCGTGTTACCATTTGACGAGCAACTCTGGCTACCTGTTGTAAGTCGTTAGAAGCACCGGTGGTCACTTCTTCTTCCCCGAAGATGATTTCTTCAGCTACACGGCCACCTAACGCCACAGCCATTTGATTTTGCAAGTAAGAACGAGAGTATAGTCCAGACTCCATGCGATCTTCACTGGGGGTAAACCAGGTTAACCCACCGGCGCGACCACGGGGAATAATGCTGATTTTTTGGACAGGATCGTAGTCTGGCATCAAAGCACCCACCAAAGCGTGTCCTGCTTCATGGTAAGCCACCAAGGTCTTACGCTTCTCACTCATAACCCGATTTTTCTTTTCAGGCCCAGCTAAAACGCGATCAATGGCATCGTTGACCTCATCCATGGAAATTTCGGTTAAGTTACGACGAGCAGCTAAAATAGCAGCCTCGTTTAACAGGTTAGAGAGATCAGCACCGGTAAACCCAGGGGTACGACGGGCAATTTTATCGAGATCCACGTCTTTAGAAAGGGTTTTACCACGGGCATGAACTTTGAGAATTTCTTGACGGCCTGCATAGTCAGGGCGATCAACCACCACTTGGCGGTCAAAACGACCTGGACGTAATAAAGCAGCGTCTAAAACATCGGGACGGTTGGTTGCAGCAATAATGATGATGCCGGTATTGCCTTCAAACCCATCCATTTCGGTTAACAGTTGGTTGAGGGTTTGTTCCCGTTCATCGTTACCACCCCCTAAACCAGCACCCCGTTGACGACCTACTGCGTCGATCTCATCGATGAAGACGATACAAGGGGCGTTCGCTTTGGCCTGTTCAAATAGGTCGCGCACACGAGACGCACCTACACCAACGAACATTTCTACGAATTCTGAACCAGAAATGCTGAAGAAGGGTACACCAGCTTCTCCTGCTACTGCCCTTGCAAGAAGGGTTTTACCGGTTCCAGGAGGCCCTACTAAAAGAACCCCTTTGGGAATTTTGGCACCAATAGCAGTGAAGCGATCGGCATTTTTGAGGAAGTCTACAACTTCAGTTAATTCTAATTTAGCCTGTTCGATGCCAGCCACATCTCCAAAGGTAACTTGGGTTTGGGGTTCCATTTGTACCCTTGCCTTTGATTTACCAAAGTTCATGGCTTGGGAACCCGGTCCACTTTGGGCCCGTCGCAACAAGAAGAATAATCCTACTAACAAGAGGATGGGTAGGAATAAGCTACTGGCAACTCGGAACCAAATTCCTTCATCACTTTGGGGCTGAACGGCAATGTCAACCTTATGTTCAGATAATATATTGATTAAATCGGGATCATTAGGTAAATTAACCAGTAACGGTGCGCCTCCGTCGGGGTTAGGCACTCTAGCTTGTGTGCGATCGGAGCTTAAGGTAACTCGGTCTATTTTGTTACTTTCTACGCGCTCAATAAACTCGCTATAGGTTAAACTTTCCCGACTTTGAGTGTTATTGTTATCCAGAAAGGCAGATGCTAAGGCTAATACAACAATCAATAAGAGTGCGTATAGTCCGGCATTACGCCATTTTTTGTTATTTTTGTTCACGCTGTCGGCCTCTTCTTAAACTAATGGTGAAGATAGGGTTAACTTCAATATATCAAGGTTAATGATCTAACCAGATAATAACGCCTGACGATACAGGTATGGTTTCTTGAATAGAAACACTTGTTAACTTATGTTAACGTTTCTCAGGAACGATTGGCTAGGAATTTTTTGATTAATTGAATTAATGTGCTTATGTGAGATGGGAATAAAGAATGCTACTTTTTGCTAAGTATTATCAATAATTCCTGATTAAATATTAAATAATAAAAAAATAGGGGAATCGTTTCTTGCGTTGCTGAACGATTCCACCTGCCGATCCATCCTTGAGAGGAGAACACTTATTGATTTCATCATAGGTTTATTAATAATTTTTGTCAATAGAGTTGAGAGTAATTGTCAATAATTACAGACATTTCCCGTTTCTTAGTTCTTTTGAATTCCTTGGAGGCGATCGCCTGATCGAACAGGGTGTACGGTATGGAGTGTGAGGTGTAGGGGATTCCACTCCTTTTGCTACAGTAGTAAATTCTTGAGATTATTAAGGGTTGAAAAAACTAAACTGTTGTCCAATTTCCCGAGATAGCTAAGGTTAACCCTGGAGAATAAATGTTAACAAACATCGTTTTGCGATCGGGAGAAAAACAAACACCAGCAAATTCGCTGTTATTATAAGCATTACGAGCTAGTTTATAATATTGACCTTGGGGGGTAACACCAATTAAAAATTGCTCTCCCATTCCATCTTCACAAACGATCAAATCACCAAAGGGGGACATAATTAAGTTATCAGGATAATCTAATATTTCTGCTCCAGGAGATTCAACAAATAAAGAGATGGTCTCTTTAATAGGATTATAACAAAAAATTTGACCTTTTTCTGCATTTCCTCCACTGGTACAAGTAAAATAAAATTCACCGTTTGCTAAACAAATTCCTTCCCCTCGTCTAAAAATTGCAGCACCTTTTTCTTGTGCTTCATAACGTACAGTATCCTCATCAGGATCAACCGTTTCAAGCTTTACCCATTTTACAGATTTTGGTTCATTAATTGGATAATTTTTACTGGTATTAACCTTTGGCATTCCTTCAATTACTAATGCTTCTAGAATTCCCCCTGCTTGTAATTTTTGGGGTTGATATGGACGAAAGCGATAAAAACAACTATCATTTTGATCTTCTGTTTGGTAAATGTAATCTGTTTTTGGATCTACTGCGATCGCCTCGTGGCGAAATCTTCCCATATCAATTAGAGGACTTGGTTTCGTTATTTTTCCCTGAGAAGGAACTTCAAAATTATAGCCATGTTTTTTGATAATTGGGTGAGAATTATTTGAAGACTTAATCGCTGAAATAGAGGTATCTTCCTCACAACTAATCCAAGAATTCCAAGGGGTTTTTCCTCCTGAACAATTGCGATTGGTTCCTGCTAAGGAGACAAATTCTTTATCTAAAGTTAGATCTTGATTAACAATTAAAGTTGTGGTTCCTCCTTGAGAAAGAGAGTCATATTTATAGTCTGGTAACGTATTAATTCCGTAGGGTGCATTAGGACTTAGTTCATGATTACGCACTAAAATTGTTTGTTGATTTTTACCAGGAAATGCAGCCATTCCATCGAAAGCGGGAGGGATAATATTACCATCATCGAGAGATTTTCCTCCGTAGGAAATCACTTGATATTGCCATCCTTTAGGAAGATCTATAATACCATTAGGATCGCGGATAAGTTGACCAAATTTATTACTATGTGTGGCTTTTCCATTGGCGACACGAAGATAATAATTTTTCAAAGAATTAGCAGCAATAATACTCGTAAAACTCAGACCAGTTAAAGTAATAAAATTTCTTCTAGATAGAGGCATGATAATCTATTTTTTTATGTTTGTATGAGTTTTAATATTATGTTTAATATCATACCTTAAACGCTCAACTTCTTCAATGGCACGATCAACCAATTCAGGAATTTTATAATTAGATAAATCTTTGTAATAAATTTATAGTTATTTCTCTATTAATCATGATAAGCTAAATAAGCTAAAAAGATAAGTTAAATATTTCTAAGCTATTTGTAGGTATTATGACTTCTATTAATGAGCAACTAACCCAAAAATTTCAGGAAGCTTTAGGGAAGTCCTTTGGTGAAGATTTCACAGAGGTTGATCCCCAAGTAACAACTGCTAGAGATCTCAGACATGGAGATTATCAGGCAAATATTGCCCTTCCTTTAGCTAAAAAATTAGGAAAGAACCCCAGAGAAATTGCTCAAATTATTGTTAATAATTTATCTTTAGAGGATATGTGTGAGCCTCCCAGTATTGGAGGTCCTGGGTTTATTAATTTAAAGTTGAAACCAAGTTATTTAGAAACTCAACTAAAATCCTTATATCAAGATCAGCATTTAGGGATTGAAAAAATTGGCAATTCTTCCAAGGTTATTGTTGATTTTTCTAGTCCCAATATTGCTAAAGAAATGCACGTTGGTCATTTACGTTCTACAATTATTGGTGATTGTATTGCCCGTACTTTAGAATTTTTAGGTTATGACGTTTTAAGACTGAATCATGTAGGAGATTGGGGGACACAGTTTGGGATGTTAATTACCTACTTAAAAGAAGTGTATCCTGATGCTTTAACCCAAGCAGATGCTTTAGAAATTGGTGATTTAGTCAACTTTTATAAACAGGCAAAAAAAAGATTTGATGAAGATGATGAATTTCAAGAAGCAGCTAGAGAAGCAGTTGTCAAACTACAATCAGGAGACGAAAAAAGTCTTAAAGCTTGGCAATTACTTTGCGATCAATCTCGCCGTGAATTTCAAAAAATTTATGATCGCTTAGATGTTAACTTAACAGAAAGAGGAGAATCTTTTTATAACCCTTATTTAGACGATGTTATTAAAGCATTAGATGAACAAGGAATCCTACAAAAAGATCAAGGAGCGCAATGTGTTTTCTTAGATGGATTTACTAATAAATCAGGTGATCCTTTACCTTTAATTGTCCAGAAATCTGACGGTGGATATAACTATGCAACAACAGATTTAGCTGCATTAAGATACCGTATTAAAGAAGACGAAGCCAAACAAATTATTTATGTTACTGATGCTGGACAATCTAATCATTTTGCTCAAGTTTTTCAAGTTGCCAAAAAAGCCAATTTTTTACCTGACACAGTAGAAGTTACTCATGTACCCTTTGGGTTAGTTAAAGGAGAAGATGGGAAAAAATTAAAAACTCGTTCAGGGGAAACCATTAAACTCAAAGACTTATTAGATGAAGCCATTAATTATGCTCGTAAAGATTTAGAAAATCGCTTACAATCAGAAGATAGAAAAGAATCAGAAGACTTTATCAATCATGTGGCTAAAATAGTGGGTATTAGTGCTGTCAAATATGCTGATTTGAGTCAAAATCGTATCAGTGATTATATATTTAGTTATGATAAGATGTTAGCCCTACAAGGAAATACAGCCCCTTATATGTTGTATGCTTATGCTAGAATTCAAAGTATTAGCAGAGAGGGAAATATTGATTATGAAAACTTAGGAGAAAATATACAAATTATTTTGGGGGAGGAAACTGAGATAGAAC
>JASJDW010000356.1 GCA_030064955.1 Crocosphaera sp. | reverse complement strand
TTAAGAGACTGTTCCTAAAGAAATAATAACAACGAATTTTGTAGGGTGGGCAAGGTTTCCAAGGATGAAGTTAGTTTAGATAAGTCTTTAACTTGCCCACCCTACCGTCTTAAGATTCTATTTATAAATAGTCTCTAATTATTAATTATTAATTATTAATTATTAATTGTATATATAGCTTGATCCAATAATTGATAGCCTTCTTCTACTGTTTCAACACGAGATACTTTATCTCTTAATTCCGATGCACCCGAAAAGCCTTTACAATACCAACTTAAATGCTTTCTTGCTTGATAAATTCCTCGTTTACCTTTATATTCCCATAACCCTTTTAAATGTTCTTTTGCACATTCTAGCCTTTCTATAGGAGTGGGTTGAGTAAGTTGATTTCCTGTCTGAAAAAAATAGTCAATTTCTCCTACTAAAAAAGGATAACCGAGGGTTCCACGAGAACACATAACGCCGTCTGCACCGGTTATTTCTAAACAGTTAATCGCAGCTTCAACAGAAAAGATATCTCCATTTGCTATAACAGGAATTGTCAAAATTTCTTTTACTTTTTTAATCCATTCCCATCGTGCTTTTCCTGTATATCCTTGGGCGCGAGTTCTACCATGAAGGGTTAGCATAGATGCTCCTGCATTTTCCATTTTTTGAGCAAATTCTAAGATATTAATTTCATAATCATCCCATCCTATTCTCGTTTTTACAGTAACAGGAACATCCACAGCTTTAATGACTTCCTTGACAATTTTTTCTGCTATTTCTGGTTGTCTTAATAAAGAAGAGCCACCCCCTTTTTTTGTAATTTTATTAACCGGACAACCCATATTAATATCAATGGTTTTTGCTCCTTCTGCTACTGCTTTTTGGGCTGCTTCTGCCATAAAATCAGGACGACAATCAAACAATTGAATACTGATAGGTTGTTCATTTGGATCAATTTCCATCAGTCTAGGCAGTTGTTTTAAATGATGAATTTCTGTGGCACTCACCATCTCAGTATACATCATAGAATTGGGAGAATAACGTCTAACTAAGCGACGAAAAACCAAGTCAGTCACTCCAGATAAAGGAGACTGTAACACTCGACTTTTTACTTGCACTGAACCAATTTTTAAGGGTTGAGATAATTTTTTTTGGAGATGAGAAGATAGAGATAACATGATCTTATTTTGATTGATTTGAGAGGTTATTTTTATTGTCTTGTAACTTTATTTGAGGAAAGTAAATTTGTCCAAACTAAAGTCAGTTGAATCATCTGTAAATAAGTTTGTAAGTCTAATTGTCCAGTTCTCAACATCTCTTTATATTGATCATGAGAGTATTGTAATTGTTCGTGTTTTAACATTAAACCTTCTGGTAATTGTTGACTCCATCCGTCTATCAGTTGTAATATCTGATGATGAGATAATTCTCGTTGTTTCTCTTGCCATTTTTGACATTGATCTGAGAATATTTGTGTCATTTTTTCAATTTGCTCATAAACTTCTGGTGCGACTTGACCATCAATTAACATTAAACGATATTTTTGCCGTAAATTGTCTATTTCTTCTGTGGCTTTTTGAGGATTACTATCTAATAATTGTCTTAATTCATTAATGGTTTGACGGTTTGCTTTTAGGAGATGATTTTGTTTTCGTTTTCGCCACCAACGAATTAAAAAACCAATACTACTGGTTGTGACTAACATAATAAAAGCAGCTTGTAGAGGCTTATTTTCTTGTAAATAACGTTGCCACGCAACTCTAGGATCACCATAATTAAAGACTTGTTGCGCCCCAGGATGAATATAAATTAATCCCTCGCTTAATAGTTTAGCATCTTGTTGAGAAGCTAATTCAGGATAGAAAGGAGAATATTGACGAAAGTTAGAAATAATAGCCCACGTTAATAAAGAAACTTTGCGTTTATTAACATCAGGGCGAGTAATTAATGCCCCAGGAGTTGAGATGGTTGGTAAGTCTTGATTAGGTAATTTTGGTAAGGGTTTATATGTTCCTTGAGGAATAATTGCCTCTTGATAGGACTCAGGAAATTGAATGGTTAAATAATTAATTAAACTGGGATCTATAGGAATAAAACGGAGTGGGACAGACTGTTTTAATTCTTGTTTAAACTTTTCACTGGTTGCTAAAGGACCAACATAAACAAAGGCATCAATTTCATTATTAACGAGTTTTTTAAGTCTATCTTCATTGGATTTTACTTCCATAACTGCTATATTACTCGCTTCAAAAATTCGCTTCGCTGTAAAATAAATTCCGCTACCTTCTGCCCCAACAATCACTGGTTTTCCTTGTAAATCTGCTAAAGTTTTAATATCTGAATTCTCTCTAGTTACTATGTGTAAATATTCTTGAGTTAACACCAGTAAAGTATTAACTTTTCCTTGTTTCATAGCCTCACTAGCGACATCTAATTGCACAATAGCAAAGTCAACCTCTTTATCTAGTAAACGTTGTAAATTTTGTTGTGAACCTTGAGAATTATAATTATCAGTTACATCAATTTGTTCTATGGTATCTACTGATAATTTAATCTGGGAACTAATTCTTTGATAACCACTTCCAGAAGAACCACTAGAAATTGAAACTACCATGTTTTGGGTTGTACAACTTCCTAAAAAAGTAGGTATAATTAAGATTAAGCAACGGATAAATGATTGTTTTATCATTTTAATTTTCCAATGATAAATTATAAATTTGACGACGGGACAAAGTAGTTGTTTCTGCCAGTTGACGACTGGCTTGCGATCGCGTCATTCCTTGGTCTAATAATTGTTGTAATTCATCTTTTAATTCCTCAACCGTTAACTCAAGGGAATGTCTTTGAGAACAGCCAGCTATAATTAACGTAAATTCCCCTTTAATTTGTTGAGAATTCTGATAATATAAGATAGCATCTTTTAATATTCCTCGCCAAAATTCTTCATAACGTTTTGTTATTTCCCTAGCAACCGTAATCTGATGATTATCACCAAAAACTTCCCTCAAATCGATTAAGGTTTTCAATAAACGATGAGGGGCTTCATAGACAATAATAGTGCGAATTTCTGTCATTAATTGATTCAAGCGATCGCGTCTTTCTTTTCCTTTTAAGGGCAAAAAACCTTCAAAAACGAAGCGATCCGTAGGCAAACCCGACACAGAAAGGGCAGTAATCGCGGCTGTTGGGCCAGGAATAGGAATAACAGAAATATTTGCTATAATACAAGCATAAATTAAATCGTATCCAGGGTCAGAAATTCCTGGCATACCTGCATCCGTTACTAAAGCAATGGTTTGTCCTTCTTCAAGATAGTTTAACAATTCAGTTTGACGAACCGTGCGATTATGATGATGATAGCTAATCTGAGGCGTAGTAATCTGAAAATGACGCAAAAGTTTAGCAGTATGACGGGTATCTTCTGCGGCGATAAGATTAACTGATTTTAAAATTCGGATCGCCCTCAAGGTAATATCTTCTAAATTTCCGATGGGTGTTCCCACAATGTAAAGTGTTCCCTGCTGTAAACTTTCGTTGTTCATTATATTAGTCATGAATGGATTATTTGTCGGTTTAACGACTCTCGACATCATTTATCTTGCTGATCATTTTCCCCATTCTAATGAAAAGATTGTCGCACTTGATCAAACCATTGCGGCAGGGGGTCCAGCTACCAATGCAGCCATTACGTTTCAACATTTGGGTCATCAAGGGACTCTTTTAAGTATGATTGGAAACCATCCCATTAGTCAACTCATTTGTGCAGAATTAGAAGATTGTTCTTTAAGTGTTTTTGATCTTGATCCTTATCATCCAGATCCCCCTCCGACTTCTTCAATTATTGTTAATAAACTGACAGGAGAAAGGGCTGTTATTTCTATTAATGCTATCAAATCTCAAGCTAAAGCTGATAAATTATCGTTAGAAATTTTACAGGATATTGATATCATTTTGATCGATGGACATCAGATGGCTGTAAGTCAAATAATTGCCCAAGAAGCCCAAGCAAGAGGAATTCCTATTGTTATTGATGGGGGCAGTTGGAAACCTGGATTTGAAAACGTTTTACCCTATGTTGATTATGCTCTTTGTTCGGCTAATTTTTATCCTCCCAATTGTTATAATTCTGATGATGTTTTCAATTATTTGAAGCAAGTTGGTATTCCAAATATTGCCATTACCGGGGGACAAAATCCTATTAAATACTGGACTTCAGATAAGTTAAATAGTATAGAAGTTTCTCAGGTCAAAGCCATTGATACCTTGGGGGCTGGTGATGTTTTTCATGGGGCTTTCTGTCATTTTATTCTGACCCATAGTTTTATGGATTCTTTAGGAAAAGCTTCAAAGGTTGCTACTGTTGCTTGTCAATCGTTTGGAACTCGTCAATGGATGGAGAATTTAACAGTTTCTGCAACAAACAATAATAAGAAACCAACAGAAAATGATCTTTTTTTTTGCTGAGTTCTAGAATTGGTTAACTGCTAGTTTCTTTATCATGCCTTTTATTTTAAACTATCTGTTAGTATAGTATAAAAAAACTAAACAAATTTTGTAAGTAACATGGCTTCTGTTACCAGTTATTCTTATGACGTTAAATGGGAAAAATTGCCCGACGATTTTATCTTACCCGATGATCCCGTGGATAATATTCATCAACCTGCCTTGGCTGCAGCTTTAACCGATAGCTTAGAAGTTGCTGATAAACTTCCAGATACTGCTGTCACAACCACCAATTACGGCATCTGCGCCACCGTAAATGGCAAAATTGTCGTAAAAGCTCCTGACTGGGCTTATATCCCCCATATTCGTGTTCCTCAAGACGAAATTGATCGCAGCTACACCCCCCAACTTCAAGGGGAACCGCCCATTATTGTGATGGAGTTTCTCTCAGATAGCAATGGTCACGAATATTCCAATAAACCTACTCATCCCCCTGGAAAATGGTTCTTTTATGAGAAAATCCTCAAGGTTCCTCACTATATCATTTTTGAACCCTACAGTGGTTTGATAGAACATTATCAGCTTGATGAATTTGGGGCATATAAAATACAATCTAGTGATGAGACTGGACGTTATTGGATTCCTCAATTACAGCTTTATTTAGGGCTTTGGGAAGGCACCAGAGAACAGCGTAAAGGCTATTGGTTGAGGTGGTGGAATGAAACGGGAGAATTGTTACTCTGGGGGTCAGAATTAGCCATTCAGGAACATCAAAAGGCTGAGGTTGAAAAGCAAAAGGCTAAGGCTGAAAGGCAAAAGGCTGAAGTTGAAAGACAAAAGGCTGAGGTTGAAAAGCAAAAGGCTGAAGTTGAAAAGCAAAAGGCTGAAGTTGAAAGACAGAAAGCTGAGGCTGAAAGACAAAAAGCTGAGGCTGAAAGACAAAAAGCTGAAGTTGAAAGGGAAAAAGCTGAACGTTTAGCTGCTCAATTAAGGGCTGCTGGTATCGAACCTGAATTTTAGCGATTCATTTGTAGGGGTCAACAGTTGTTAACCCCTACATGAAGTGAAGAACCAGAAACAAAGTTAATAACGGTTTTAACACCACATATTCCTTAGAGACTGTTTATAAATAGAATCTTAAGACGGTAGGGTGGGCAAGTTAAAGACTTATCTAAACTAACTTCATCCTTGGAAACCTTGCCCACCCTACAAAATTCGTTGT
>JASJDW010000355.1 GCA_030064955.1 Crocosphaera sp. | reverse complement strand
TTAGAGACTGTTCCTAAAGAAATAATAACAACGAATTTTGTAGGGTGGGCAAGGTTTCCAAGGATGAAGTTAGTTTAGATAAGTCTTTAACTTGCCCACCCTAGCGTCTTAAGATTCTATTTATAAACAGTCTCTTAAACTAGGGATTTCAAACTCCAAAATCTCTAGATCAGTCAATTTTTCTCATATCTTCACGAAAATTTGTCATCATTACAGTAAAACTGAGTATTAATTAGTTTTTGTGTACTTATGCCCTGGTTAATTAAAAAAGCTGTTTCTTTTCTTTCCGTGTATTATGCTCATATGTTAGAGTATCGAGCAGAAATCTTTTTTTGGGTGCTTTCTGGTTCTCTACCAATTATTTTAATGGGAGTCTGGATAAAAGCTGCTGAAGGAGGAAATTTTGCTTTAAGTTCTATCGAATTTGCCCGTTATTTTTTCTGTGTTTTTCAAGTTCGTCAATTTACAAATGTTTGGGTGATTTGGGACTTTGAAAAAGAAGTCATTGAGGGAAAATTATCCTTTAAATTATTATATCCTGTTGACCCAGTTTGGTATCATGTAGCTAGACATATTGCTGAAAAAATGACTCGCTTTCCTATTGCCATTTTAATTACTTTATTATTCTTTGGATTGTATCCTGAAGCAATTTGGGTACCTAAGCTAATGAATATTATATTAGGATTAATAGCCGTTGTCTTATCTTTTACCTTAAGGTTTATTATTCAATACACTTTGGCTATGTTTTGTTTTTGGATAGAAAGAGCTAGTTCCATTCAACAGTTTTGGTTTCTATTTGATATCTTTTTATCAGGAATAACTGCTCCTTTAGATGTGTTTCCTTCCGAGGTTCGAGATATTGTTTTATTAACTCCTTTTCCCTATACTGTATATTTTCCAGCCTCTTTACTTAGTAATCATTCTCTTAAAATTTTTATTGGTTTCTTAATTATGTTAGCTTGGATAATAATCTTTTTTGTACTCAACCGTTGGTTATGGAAAAAAGGACTAAAACAATATTCAGGAATGGGAGCTTAATAAAGTTAGAAGTGTAGAAACAAATGAAAAAATTTATTGCAATTTTGTTGGTAACTCTATTGGGAACATTATTAATTTTTACTGTCCCTAGTTTAAGTAAAAATCCTTCAGAAATTCTTTGGGATACTTGGGGCGTTCCTCATATTTATGCTGACAATAATGCCAATTTATTTAAAGCATTTGGCTGGTCACAAACCAAAAGTCACGGTAATTTACTCTTAAAACTATATGGACAAGCAAGGGGGAAAGCAGCAGAATATTGGGGGATTAATTATCTAGAATCTGATCAATATGTCAGAACGATGGGGATTTCTAAAAGGGCTAAAATATGGTATGAAGAGCAAACACCAGAAATCCAGCAATATTTAGATAGTTTTGCTCAAGGAATTAATGATTATATTCAACAGTATCCTGATGAAATAGAAGAAAACTTAAAGATAGTTTTACCCATCACAGGAACCGATATTTTAGCCCATTTCCAACGGGTTATTTACTTTCACTTTTTAACCAATCCTCGCAATATTAAAGCTTTACAAAATTTACCCTCCCAAGCTGGATCAAATGCTTGGGCGATCGCCTCTAAAAAATCCCTAAATAATCATACAATTTTATTAGCTAATCCCCATTTACCTTGGTCAGATTTCTATCTCTGGTATGAAGCACAATTAACGGCTCCTGGAATTAATTTATATGGTGCCACCCTAGTAGGAATGCCTGTTTTATCCATTGCATTTAATGATAGTTTAGGCTGGACTTTTACTATTAATCCCATCGATGGAGCCGATATTTATCAATTAAAGCTAAAAGAAGACAAATATTTTTTTGATGAAAAATTAGAACCCTTAAAACAAGAGATAGAAACCATAAAAATTCGTCAAGAAGATGGAAGTTTTACTGAATTACAAATAGGCATTAAACAATCCATTCATGGGGTTATAATTCAGCAGAAACAAGACATCGGTTATGCCTTAAGATTAGCAGGTTTAGATCGTCCCAGAAGTTTAGAACAATTATGGCAAATGGGACAAGCCAAAAATTTAGCAGAATTTGAAACAAGTTTAAAACAACTACAATTACCTTTATTTAATATACTGTATGCCGATAAAAAAGATAATATCATGTATCTTTTTAATGGCTTAATTCCCGTTCGTTCTCAAGGAAATTGGGAAAATTGGGGAGGCATTATTGCAGGAGATACCTCAGAAACACTATGGAAAGACTATCATAATTATGAACAATTACCCCGTATTATTAATCCTGAAAATGGTTGGTTACAAAATACCAATGATCCCCCTTGGACTAGCACAAATCCACCTAACTTGAAACCTGAGGACTTTCCCCCCTATTTTGCTCCCCAATCTTTAGGAGAAGTGGCAGATATTTTGCGATCGCAGCGTTCTATTGAGTTATTAACCAAGTCAAATCAACTCAGTTTAGAAGACGTAATTAACAATAAATTCTCATCTAAATTATTGATCACCGATCGCTTATTAGATATTCTAATTTCCACCACCAAAGCATTAGCCAATCCCATTGGAATCGAAGCAGCAGAAGTCCTAGAAAAATGGGATCGTCAAACCAACCCCGACAGTCGTGGTGCCGTATTATTTATGTTATGGGCCACGACCTTAGAATCAAAAGGACTGTTTTCTAAACCCTGGAACCCTGAAACCCCTCTAGAAACTCCCACAGGGTTAGCAGACATTAACACCGCAGTAGCTGTTTTAGAAGGGATCGCAGCACAAGTTCAACTCCTATACGGTTCCTTAGATGTTCCTTGGGGAGAAGTGGTCAGAATGCGAATGGGAGAGCAAGATTTACCAGCTAGGGGTGGCCCTGGAAAATTGGGGAGTTTTCAGGTATTAGGGATACAAGCAACCCAAGACAAAAAATTTCAAGTAATCTTTGGGGACAGTTTCATGATGGCTGTGGAATTTTCTGATCCGATTAAAGCCAAAGGATTAACCGTCTATGGTAACGCAACCCAACCCAACTCACCCCATAGAGGAGATCAATTATCCCTATACCAACAAGGAACCATGCGTCCCCTCTGGCGCGATCGCTCCATTATTGAACAGCACCTAGAATTAAAAGAAATATTCTAACCTCTACAAGTTATACACGAAGTTATACATTGCGCTAACACCACATTGCTTGATTTTGATATTTAATTGAAGGTAAGTAAATTTAACCACTTAAATTTAGACCATGAGTCAAGTTATAAAGCATTTATCTAAGTATTTACTCTCTGTAGCGGTAACTGGAGTAACTACCATTGGTGCCACTTTATCAGCTTCCGCGCAAATTACTGAAGTTCCCCTAGTGCCTCAACAAGAAGGGGAAGTTGATCTGCTTCAGTCATCAGGAATAGCCTGTTTAGACCCTAATCAATGTTTAGACGTTCCCTCTTTAGTCGGGCCGATTACCAATATTGAAAGTTTAGTTGATAGCACCACAGGAACGAAGAGTCGTCTCTTTGTTGACAACTTCGGTACTGTGAATAGCTATGGTACAGGAAAATCAAGAGTTCAATTTGGCACCATTGATTTACCCGGTGATGGAACAACCTCCCCTATAGTTGACGACGATGGAAACCCCATCTACTGGTATCGTCCTTCAGAACGTCAATTAAACGGAGGAACCGAAGAACGAGGAAACTTAGAAGTTGGAACCTTCACCTTCTCTTTTTCTCCCACTATCCCAGAAATCAAAATTCAATATTTTGACGTTGAGAGTGGTAATACAACAGGTCTTCTCGGTGCAATTGATAGAAGTCAAACCGATGCTACTTTAGTCAGTGGTGCCAATCCAATTCCTATTCCAGTAGGCGATAAAACTATTTATGAGCAGATTTGGGCGGATGTTAACTATATCACCATTAAATTAGGGAACGACACCATGTTAGGAACAGGTGATGGGGTTAATTTCATCATTACCAATCGCATTGATAACAATGTGGATCCTACTGCTGTACCTGAACCCCTTACCATGTTAGGTGCTGGTGCTGCGGTTGGGTTTGGTGGTTTCTTCAAGAGAAAATTAGCTAAATCCTCCAAGAAAAAGAATCAAGCCTAAATTTTGCTGAAATTCAGCCCTTAAAGCCTACCCACTACAGAAAAGATTGAGTAGGCTTTTTTGTGGCTTATTATAGCGGTTTTCAATTGGGTGTATCAAAATTTCAGTTAGTTGAGTGTGGGGAGTGTGGGAGGTGTGGGAAGTGTGGGGGGAATTTTTATTTTCCTGGTTAGTTTATTGATCTGAAAACAGCTATTAAGATAAATATGAATTAATCTGAATGGGGAATCACAAAATCAACATTATATCCCACATTTCGCACTTTTATTAAGTGATACGAAAAAACCGAGAAAAGTCTTTTAGTTTGGGTTGAAATTAGCGTCAATTTTACGCTAACCAAATTGGCACTCATTAGCCATTCTCATGAAGAATTATTTATTGAGAATAGCGAGACAAACCGAAATAGTAATAAGCCAAAGATATTATCAAATCCTGAAAAACTCAACCTTCTAAAAATTAACCTGATAAGATATAATAGTCTTGAACGGAAAGAGAGAAAAAGCTTAAAATTTTTTGTCTTTCTTCAGTTAAATTAACAACTTGTTTTTTCCCTGATTGAACTAAGAGATGAATTCCCTGAAAACATTGGAATATCCATCTCAAAGTAGGTTTTTCAGTCACCTTACCTAGTTGATTTTTAAGTCCAGTTTTTGCTTCTTTTAAGCGACGACGTAATTCCCTTTGTCCCAAAGAATAAACCAAGAGACATAACCCCAAAAACACATAGCCATTGTTTCCACTCTTTTCGGAGATTTAAGAAAAACGCAAGGGCGCAAAAAATAAAGGATCTTTGAGAAAACCAAAACCTCTCTCTACTGATTGTTGCTCTTTATATTTAATCAAGATATCATCAGAGCTTAATAAACTTTCTTTGAGTTCATTTGTGGCTAAAATAAATCGTCCTGCTCTCCTTGTCTTCTCATCAACTTTATCTTGATGAATTTCAAGAGATGTGGTTATTTTATATTTTATTTCTATTTGTTTTTTCTTATTTTTTTCTTCAAATTTTTGAACTTGTATATTGGTAAGTTGATGGTATTTTAAATTCTTAGAAAATCGATTAGCTACTTCCATTGCTGCGCTCATAGAAGTGAATTTATCTTTCATTAATGACTTTATATTTTGCTCCGCTTTTTCTTTTTCTTTCTCAATTCTCTCCGATAGTTTTTTCAAATCAGATTCTTTTCTTTTTTGACTTTCAACTAACAACCATCTCTGCTTAATTTCCCCATAGGTTATTACCTGTTCTTTCCATGAATAGCCTTCTATTGAACTCTGATTTAGCTTTTTTTCTAAAACATTGTCAACTAATTCTTTGGCTTTTTTTAGAGATAAAGGAACTCTAGATAGCCACTTAATTGATGACATTAATTGAAGATTTTTGGCCGTATATAAAGCACTAAGCTGTTAAGCATTTAAACCACGTTAACAGAATTTCCTTTATTTTTAAGTTTACGATTCCATTTAATAATAAGTTCTCCTTCGTTTAAGAGTCTATGTAATAAAAACTCTAACT
>JASJDW010000062.1 GCA_030064955.1 Crocosphaera sp. | reverse complement strand
TCTCTAATAGCTGATAATGTCATTGTTTCACCCAAATTTCAAGCAAGGCATATTAATTGCCTCTGATATCAATATAAATCAGCAGGGTGATTGGAAAGCTTCCCCCTTTATACTACAAACAGCGAGTCACAAATATACTACGTTTAGCTTCATTTCCTAACCCGTCACTCCGATGAAAACGAGTGTACACTCGTTGTTTGACGATCCTTAGCTCTTCCCTTATGTCTGGTGCGTAACGATCGCCTGATTTAGCCAACCAAAATGGTTAAACAATATCAAGCTTATGCAGAGCGAGCCTTTTAGGTTTTCCGATTTGAAATCGGGAAACCCCAACAAGTTAGTTTAGGGGGTCGTCCTGAAACTTTTGTCCTGCTTACAGAGCTTCTATTTAAAAGCCTCCGGAAAGCTCCCCTCACGTCTCTAATGCTTTCAACTGGTTAAATAACAGTCTGAGCCTTTGCTTAACTTCACTGGTTAACAAATCCCATCCGAGTTGTAGCTGTTGAGAGACTAAACCCACTTCATACCACCAATATCGTACATCATCTACGCTCTGGCAGCTTTCTAGTTGTTCCGCTATCCATTTACGATCGCACTCATCTACTGCTTCTGGGGGTATCTCACTCGCCGGACATTTTCTAAGTGGATCATCGGGATTTGTATTACGATTTAGCTGTAACAGATCTGCTGGTTCTTCTAATAGAGTTACCCCCACATCTGTTACGGCTACAACCTTTTCCTCATGTTGGTTTTCAGCATTTTCGGCTGACAAAAGTTTCCCTGAGTTTTCTACCCCGATCTGCGTACTACAAACTTGCTCTTGTAGTATGTTTTCTTCCGGTTCATTGGCTAGTATTAATCCTTCATCCCAATTTAATACTGGTTGAGGTTGGTCATATTTTCGAGTAATGATTTCCATCATTGGGCCTACATAACGAGCTACATCTTCATGGGGTATGGACATTAACTTGTAAACTCGTATCGGCTCACCTTGCTCATTCCTTTTTTGTTGGGAACGTAGAGTATAGCCAATCTGTCCCAATAACCATTTTAAATATTTGATGGTGTCGTGATGAGGTTTTTTGCCCAATGAGATCCAATTTTTCTTTTGAGAACACTTTGCCATAATTTCCTTGACCACTGGATGCTCTGTGGTTAATTCCACATCGTAATAATTATGGATAAGCTCATGGATACCCACTTCTCTTAAAGTCCATAACCGTTGGTAACGAGAGTTTAGTTTCCAGGGGGTTAATTTTCTACAGGTACGCCCTTTTACCAGTTGCCTGTGGTACATCCTTTGCGATCGCTCAAGACATTTCTCTAGATTATCCAGGTAGTACCTATCTTCCAACTGGTAAAAGAGATTAGGAAACTGAAATTGTATCTGGTAAATAAAATCCTCTGACCAAACTATGTGTTTAGTTATTCCTGGTAATTTATCCTCTATTATAGCTTTTATTAATGCACATTTTTCTGCCCATGAAGCATTCCATTTTAGTAATATTGATGGGTTTCCAATGTACTTATCTGAGCTATTAAAGATATCTTTGCTTTTACGTCTTTTAACTTTTTTCTTTTCTTTTGATACCTTTTTAGAAGTCTCCCTAAATGCCTCATCTAAGACTGGGGCTACCCTATTAGATGTATCATAACCTTGTTGTTCCAGTAACCAGTAAACGCATTCTCGTAAGTAACTTTTCTCATAATAAATCATGGTTTGAATACGCTGACTTAATTGATGTTCTGGACTAGCTTGGGCTAAAGTCATATAACTTAATACTTCCCTCATTATCTCTTCTGAACTTATTTGCCCCGCCATGACTAAATCTAAGTCTCGTATTAACCTTTGATTATAGTAATATTTAAAACTATCTACCAAAGGGGTTTTTATACTATCAGGGTTATCTGCTTTCACATAAGGCATTACCCATAAATAACGAGTTAAGTCCACATCTCTTACTCTGGCTATAATCTGGGTAATTGAATCTGCATCTAATACTCCGAAAAACAAGCCAAAGAAATGACTAAAGTAATCCGTTATGGCTACATCTAACCCACTCTCACAACTTGGACTAAATAATACATACTGCGGTTCATTTTCTCTTATCCATTGTGCAGGTTCTTTGAGGAACTCTTGCACTTCCTTACTATCAATAGTTGTGGAATCTATCCTTAATCCCACTAACCCTTGGTCTTGGTAAATCTCATCGATCGCTTCTAATAATATCTGGGAATCACTCGCTACTACTGGTAACATATCCAAACTGTTCAGGAGATCATATAACCAAGGGGAATTATCCCGTTTTCTGAGGTTCTCATCTTTGATTGTTCCTTCTAATAATATTAATTCTGGCTTCTTTCCTTTGTAAGTGTTTTCTACTTTTATTACTTTTTTTGATGGGTCACATTCCTCAAAGAAATCGCAGTACATATCTGATAGATTACCATCTAATCCTACCACCACTCTTGCTCTTTTTATTCCTTCTATAAATAACGCGATCGCTCGTCCTCTTTCTCCTACTGTACTACTGAATAATAAATGCTTTAGTACGGAAACTACCTCATCAATTATTAATACTTTCCCTTCAAAATCATCGGGGTTAAATCGCTTATGACTATCTACACAAGATGCCACAATGGCTGTGGGGGCTGATATATCTACCCATGACGAACAATTATGAATGTGAACGAATCCTGATTTTTCACAGAATTGCATTAGTAAAGTGTTTCTGTACCCTAAGTTGATGCCTCCATAATCAGACCATTCTGTTTTTAACCATTTTACCAATAGAGTTGTTTTGCCTGTTCCTAGTCCACTTTTTACTAAGAACATTGTATTATTCTCTGGCTTTGGTAAATCAAGAAATTCTTGTTTGACTTTCAACGTTGGAGTAAATTTCTTCGTTAGTCTCCATGCTTTTAGGGTTTTGTCTTTATATTGACACCATCTTGCTTTCTCTAAAAATGCCCCCATACTTATATAATTAATGGGGGTTTCATCAACATTAATCTCGTCAATATCTAGGGCTTCTTTATTAGTTAATTGTCCCCAATCAGCTATTTTTAAGTTTGGAATTATTTCTCCTAGTTTTTCATATTGACGGCTGACACTGGGGTTCGCTGCGCTTCCTGCATCGGAGTACAAGACAAATTGGGGGTTTTCCCATCCATACCGTTCTTTGATGGACGCGATCGCAGCTTCTATCGCCTCAGTGCTACTGGCAAAGTTCCCACCACTAGCTCCTATAATCGGAATCCCCACGTTAGATGAGGCTAGAAGGGGTTTGTATTCCAATCCCTCTGTAAACCCTATTATTTCCTTTTGGGGGGCTTCAGGAGGCATATACACGGCGATGGGGAGTTCTCCCGATGGAAGGTCGATAGGGATGCCCCTCGAATTCTTTGACGATAACCACAGGTATTTGCCTGACCCGTTGCTTTCTGGGTTAAGGTTATTGATTCTTAGCCCCGTGTACAGTCCGTTTTCGTCTTGTACTGGGATTAAAATACCGTCACAGGGGTTATTCAGTTTGTCCCCCCATTGGTTCACCCCCGATAATCTAATATCTACAGGTTTTCTTAATCTTTGCCATCGAGTTATGCTACGGTAGTTTCCGTCATTGATTTCGCGATCGCTTATTCCACGACCTCTGAGTTTCTCTCTATGGCGATCGCTTAACTCTAATTGCCCTAATATTTCCCTAATTACCTTATCTCTTTCTGGGATAGGCAGCAGGACATTATGTTGTTGTTGTTGCTGTAAGTCTCGTTGCCGTTGCTGAGTTTCAAGCCATTCTTGGCGACGCTCATCAGTCCATTGGTCAACATCAGGTTTATATGCCCATAGATTGAAGCCCCATGTGTCTTGACCCCTGTATAGATAGTCTACAGGGTTGGCTTCATTGCTGCGACAGTGGACTAGGCCGGTTGTTGTGTTTTGCCGGCAGTCAGGGCGATCGCCGTTGCACACTGGGCAGGGAGTACGGCGGTTATATCTAAGCCAGGTCATACGTACTCCCCAACTGTGAGATAGGGGGGTTGATGATGGAACTTAAGAAAAATTTTCCATCAATTTTAAATCCGCCACAAGGCAGATTATGTATAGCTTTCATTAATGTCTCCAGAAGGGTTAATTAGCTTCTGGCAAACCCTAACGGTGGCGTTATTGGGAATTTATCGGTGACAATATAAGTAGAAAAATATTTCTAGACGTTTTGAAAGCCTGGTTTCAGCTTTCTTGGTTAGTTAGTCATTCCGATTGCTTTCCATGAAGGTTAACCAGCTTTTTTTTTGATTCTTTAGGTTAAATTAACTATGTCATTGTTACTTCTCCTTTAAATCCTTTGGCTAAATCTTCCAAACTCAACCCTAATAAAGAACACAGCATCAAAGTTTGTTCAGGATTTAAACTAGGCACTGATACGCTTTTCTCCCAGTTGCTTATGGTTTGAGGTCTTACCCCCAACGCTTGAGCTACTTGAGCTTGGGTCAAACCAGCTATTTCACGCCTTAATCTGAACCACTGAGCAAAGGACAATTTCATGGGCAACGATTGAATAGATATCGTTACCATTCTATTCTCCTTGGACTATTATGGTTACTAAGGTTATATTTTTTATTCTAGCACATATATCCAATTTGCTTCCTTTAATTCAAATCAATTGGATATATGATGACAAGACGGTCGTTGTTGCTCAAATATAGAGTTTTATTGTTAGCTATGCCAAAAGAGTTAATTAGTATTCAGTCTTTTACCTAAATAAATTGGTTAAGTTCAATAATTTAATTTATAAAGGTGTCTTATTAATTAGGATAAGACACCTTTATTTTCACCTCTTCTATCCATAAGAGACTTTATTCCAAATTCAAGCTAATAGAGTCTATATCACTCGCCTCTTGTGATCTCAATCCTATCACAACCCTAATACATAGAATACTTTAGATACAGGATTCAAAAAGCGGGTGCATACAACACCACAAGTTATTTATTGTTATTAACAGTAAATAACTTTTTTTTCAAAACTGCGATCAGTGATCGTTTACTTATCTATCGTTATCTTGACCGAGTATTGCTCTAACTACTTTTGCTGATCCTGAGTTCTTACCAATTCAGTTAAACTATAGTATAGTTTTCCAAACCTTGACTTTCCTTTAGGTTTTTCTGCTACCCATCGAGATTGTACCAAGCCTTCTTTGACTAACTTGCGAAGAACAGGATACAATCCCTCAATACTCTTTTTCTCATTTTTAAAAGATTTAACAATCTCCAACCCACTTTTTTCTCCCGATTGAAGGGTTAATAAAATAAATTTCTCAGTAGAATCTGTTTTGATAGTTAATGTGTCCATAAAGATTTTCTTTTGAGTTCTTCAGGGGGGTTAACACCCTGGATTCTTAAAGGTTGTTACGAAGCTCAATAAATCGACGCTCCTTTACATCTTATACGATACGATTTAGCTTCCCTGCAAGAAGCTAAACAATTTTTACAATCCAGTAATTATTGTCTCTAATTAATTCAGATTACTCCTCAAGCATATGATAGGTTTCTTCCAAACAATTTAATAATTCTTCGGGTGAATATTGTTGATTCCAAACTGTTTTAAACATCACCATTCACTTTCAGTTTTTCTCTGCGATCGCCTTTCTTTGTTCGTGCCGATAACTCTCAACCATCACCTGCATTAATGACAACGGCGATCGCTCTTTATTGATACAGACTCTTTGAGTCCAGCAACGGAAAATTTACAGGTGGAAAATTTTTATAATTTTTACACAGTAAGTTCGGTAGAACCAAAAATACCTGTATAAATCAAGGGAAAACTTAATAATTGTTAATCATGAATCAACAATCAAACCGTCCTATCTGACTAGGACGGTTTTTGAGTAAAGTTTATCCATATAATGCGACAAGAACAATAGAAATCGACTTAGCGATCGCTATTAGGACAAGAGAAGTCGACACCCCTCCAGCGAAGATTAGAACCGCGGCTTGATTTTTGGAAATTACATCAGCAGTTTTTTTGATAAAAGTATTATTACTGGTGACAATTTCATCCGAAGGAGACTGATTTGTATTTGCGAGTTGATTAGTCATGATATTTAGTTTGTTGTAGGTATGAAGAGGTAAGCAACAAACTCGTCTGCGACAACTAAAGCTATGCACTTACCTGAATACTTTGTAGCAGCATGTTTCTATAAAAGTAAGTATCAAATGTAACAAACTAACAATTAAGTAAATCGTATTATCAAATTGCGATAACTAAAACTATGCACTATGAGCTTCAAGCTTTTTGTGTACAGATAAGGGGTTGAGCTTTTTCAACCCCCCTTATTTCTGTCTGTTTTCTCAGAAGCTTGATAATATTCTTTTAGTTAGCTTCTTAATACTTCTTAAAATTTCAACGACGCATTTTCGATCAGATGACATCAATTTGCGAGAGCAAGATAGCTTATCAATCAGGTCACTTAGGGGTCTGGACAGGATACGTGCAAAATAGGACATGACGTAAAGTTTTGTAAAGAGCCATGTATATACATCACTTAACCATGTATATACTGAAAGAAGAAAATAGGAAACAATTTATTGTTATACCAATTTCCTAAAGTCCGGCTACAGATAATGCCTCAAGAATAAAATCATATCCTGTAATAGAAGCGATGTCTTTTTGCTACAAGACCTCCTACTTCTTCATTGCTCATGACCAGAGCGATCGCCCTTTGTTCCTCTGACTTCAACCCTATATCACAGCAACGCCGGCTATTCAGTCAATAGATGAAGCACTTTGCGGAACACGACTTTATCTTCTCCTGCTTGATAAAATTCACGAATACGAGCTTCTTCATCATACCCGTTCTTACAATAAAACTGTCGAGTTAATTCATAGCTATCCAGTCCAGACGTTTCGACGAGTAATAACCTTTCACCTTGTGCTGCCAACTCTTTTTCAATATATCTGAGCATCGATGTACCGTGTCCTTTCCCTTGATGAGTAGGGTGTACAGCAATAAGATACAGATTCCACGTCCCTTGTGTCATTCTCTCTGGAGCGCAATAAGCAACAGCAATTGGCTTTCCACTATCGTAGGTGAACCACTTTTCAACGCTTTTATCATTGGTTAAATAGTCACCAATCATTTCGTCTAAAAGTTCTGAGGGGAAGAGTTCGGCAGCCTCAATGATCGATTTAATCGCAGGTAGATCGTGGGCTTTAATCTCTCTAATAGCTGATAATGTCATTGTTTCACCCAAATTTCAAGCAAGGCATATTAATTGCCTCTGATATCAATATAAATCAGCAGGGTGATTGGAAAGCCTCCCCTTTTATACTACAAGTACGAGATACAAATACACTACGCTTGACTCATTTCCAACGTCTCCTTTAACAACTCCAAACTCCGAACTCCGAACTCCGATGAAGACGAGTGTACACTCGTTGTTTGACGATCCTTATCCCGTTGGATTTTAACACTCACCTCCTCACGAGTCCCCTGAAGAACTCCGAACAATTGTAATCCGCCAACTCAACTTAGCGGGATTGATTTTAAATTTTATTCATCGGTTTTAGCCCTTTTTCAGAAAAGAAAAATAGATCATCTCGATTAACCATATCTATAAAATAACGGTTATAGGTTGCTATTAACAAAATTTTCTCTTTTTCTCGGCTTTGTTTATATAAAACCGGAACCAAACCACGAATAAAATTTGGATGAAAATAGAGTTCATCTGGCATAAAACCGATTATCTTTTCTTTTGAAAACCAAATTTTATTGACCAGATTAATTAATCTTTTTAGCCCTCCTGACCCTTCTTTTAGGTTATAGGATAAAATCCGCTCCGGTGGGCAGTTTTCCACAGTTGTTGCTCCATAAATCTCGAAGATAATCAGACGACCTTCTTCAAGAGATAGTTTTTTTATCTCAGGAAAAAATCTCCTGACAATTTCTGTTAATTTCTCTAACTCTTTTTGCCCAATGCCCGAAATAGTTGGATGAGCTTTTCTTGAGACGAGATTTAATGTTTTTCTTTCACTCTGATTCTGTTCAATCAGAGGAATAACTCGTAGCATATTCTCTACTCCTTTACTCATTCTTATTTGTTAATCTAGATGCGTAAACAGTAATTGATAAGGTACTATGCCCCTAAACTGGGGCTTTTTAACCTCATCTTCATGAATTGAACCCATCCCAACTTAACGGCAGAATATTCTCCATCACAGCTAAGGGATAAGTTACGCCCTGCTTGTCTTCCAAACAACGATCGCCGTTTTCTTCAACAACTTTCCCTTTAACCTTCATTGTTCCTGTCACGGGATGAGGGATTAACCCTTGTAAAAACTGCCCTACTTCATAATCAGGTGTTTGTTGACGGGGTTGAGATGAAGTTGCTTTCAAGTTTTGATAGAACTCTAGCAACTGTGAATCACTTAAACGTTTTCTAGCACTAACACCATATTGACTTAGTAGGTATTCTTTACCTGTATGAGTTGACCATCCTAGTTGGGACATTTCTCCATCAATCCGTTTCATTAACTCATCTCGGTTAATAACCTTGTATTGTGATGGTTCGTCATGGCAATGTTCTGTCTCTGTAATCCTTACAGGAGAGGACTGTGTAGGCTGTGACGACCTTTTTGGGGATTTGTCGACAACTACATTTTTTGTCCCATTATCTTTGATACTTTCCCCTTCTAAATTTAAAGGTTGATCAACATTAAAATCATTTTTTGTAAAATCCTTTAAAGTGCTTACACAGCCATCACAATCTTCTCCTGACTGGGTTTCAAGGATTACATATGGTTTAACAGCCATCACATTTTCAGTCACAGTGTTTGACCTTTGAGCCTCACTCAAGGTTAACCGCTTCACCCACAAACCTTCTATGAATGGGGCATCGTCATCTAAATGATCCCGAATTTTCAACCCTTGGATAAAGACCCCGTTCCGATTTCGGTCTTTTAACACATCACCTAAGTTCAGTTGGTGGTTACACAAATCCAATAACAGGGTTGAGAATCGGTTAAGACTGATAGGGTTAACTTTGATGCCTTCACAGAATGCACAATAGTTTGGGTATAACCATTTTGATGCTCCTATATACACCTCCTCATTCTCTGTGGATTTAATCGCCTTTCCTACATGAGTATAACTATTGGGGTCATAGATGATATTCTCGTTTAACCACGCTGCTATGGGGTTGTTTTCCACCATTGACTCTATCCGTTCTAAGGTCAGCTTAACGCACCTTCTATGGGCATTCTTGATGCACTCAGAAGCACTTTCACTCTCCATCTCCAATACCCAGTTTAGAAAACCTGGGATATACGGTACAAATTCCCCACTGATATTTCCCTGGTTATCATGCTTAATCAGGTTCCTTTGATTCTCTTCACTGATTTTCTGCTTCATGCCCACTGTGATGCGACGACGTTGCAGTCCACTGGTGTAGTCAGCAGTTTTAATATGCTCGTTACCAGCGATTATCACCAAACAATCTGGTTTAAAGCCCCCCGTCGCTTGCTGCATTTTCTTCTCGTAGGGTAGGCTATCCTCTCCTGTCAAGGCTTTTAGGGTGGTTACGTCCCCTGTGTACCTTTCAGCGTCTGTTACCAGTACCAGTCTTTTATCCTTGATGTTGGCTGTCTCAAATTTCGATGTTTCTAACCGTTTCAATGTGGTTATATGGCAGTTTGAAAATCCGACTAAGGCGATCGCTAATCTTATCAGGGTACTTTTCCCTGTTCCCCCTGGTCCAATCAGTTCTAGGAATTTCTGCCAATCAGCCCGTCCGGTGACAACTCCATATAGATAAGCCCTGATTAATTCTACTAGGGATTCATCCCCCTGCATCATTTCTAATAACCACTTCTTGATAGGTTCCCCTTTTGCCAGTGGATTGTAGTCGTAGGGCAAAGACCATGTAAAGTAGTTTGTGGGACTATGAGGCCATAAGTCCCTGGCTTCGATATCTAGCACCCCATTTTTGAATGGTATTAATCCTTTATGGGCATTACAAGCCATTTCTTTGACTAACAATATCCTAGATAGCTTTTTCCCTAGTTTTTCGACAAAGTTTATCGTAATTTCTCGATAAGTTGGTCTTTGTGCCTTTAATTCCTCAAGAATCTCTCTTTTCTCATCCTTACTTCGATTACTTTCTTTTACACTCTTCATCGCTAATGCTATTTGATCATTGATTTCCTCAAATTGCTGCTTTAACTCCCTTAGTTCTAATATAATCCTCCTTTCTAGTTGTATTTTACTTATTTGTCCCCATATTCCCTCTTTTTCTGCACTATATAAATGCCATTCCCCTGTTTTATCTTCAAAGATTAACCTATCTTTGTATAACTCTTCAAAATAAAGGGTTAATCCTTCTTCATTCCATTTGGGTAAGTTATGCTCTAACTTACTTACTTTAATGGAAGACGGTTCATGACTACGTTTTTCCCATATCTCATCGAACCATTCTCGTCCATTAGCAACGATCGCATCATCTATTCCTTTTTCATCGGTTTCCCACGACAGAAACAAAACTTTACAACAGGCATCACGGAAACAATTGGCTAGTCTTTCTCGCGCTGCTATGACACTAGCTTGGGTTTTTAGTTTTTGGTCTTGGTCAAAGACGATCACTATTTCTCGTCCTGGTGTTGCCAAGTATCGAAGCTGTGGCAATAGGGTTGGGTTTCCGTTAGAGTCCTTGGGGCTACCATTCCATATTCCAGGTATCGAAACGGCTGCTATTCCTTGGGATAGCAATGCTCCTGCTTTCTTTGAACCCTCCACTACTGCGATCGCTATCTCTACATTCTCCTTCACCCATTTCCAGAATAACTTATCTTTCTGGCGTAGGAATTCCTTATAGGTGATGCCTTCCGTCATTATCCATTGCTCACGGATTCTTTCACGGTACTTCTTAAGGATTCCTGCTTTTTTGGCGACTTTCAATCCGATACGATGGGAGATTTTTGGACAGATGACTTCGACGGGTTCTTTGGGTGGACACTCGTATTTTCGGACTTTGCCATCAGGGGTTACTTTCGGGTTATCGGGTTTCAACTGTCCCCACAGCCTATCTTTCCCTGTTTCTGGGTCAATGGCGTTCAGTCCCCATCCCCCATCGTCTAGGTGTTGGTTGGCTTTCAAGGTGTTGTTGTTCAGACGACCATCGTTTCTTCGGGGTATGTTCTCTGAATACAACAAGAATTCATAGGTGGCAGGGGCGATTAGCGATCGCACGTTTAACCCTACTATGTCTGGGTCGACTCCTGAACCGATTACCCATTCGTGACGGTGTTTTTCGTTGATATTATTCATTTTGGACTCCAGTTTTTGTGTATTTCTGGAGATGCCCTATTATGATGACCACTTGGAAAAACTAAGCTTTGACAACTAAGATAAAGATGTAGATATTTTTGTGCTGGTGTATGTTCTCCACCAGTGTTTGTGTTGCCCGCTTGTCAGGTAGCAGTCATGAAGGACAGAGCATCGCCAGTCTTTCCTAATAAGACTTAATTACATATCCAGCTAACTCTATGCTTCGACAACACAGCATAGTATTTCGTCTATGCTTATAGGATACTTTGTCCCCTTGGAGAGATAAAGGGTCTAAATTTGGGTGCATAGGTTTACTCCTTAATTTCGTTAGAGAGCGCATAAGGAGGACTAAGATTAAGATAAGAAACTTAATATAACTAGAGTCGGGATTTTTATCTAAATCCCCTCTTTTTTAGCAAGAGTAATTCTTTTAAAGACAAAGCTTGCCTATACCGCAAATTTACTCTATGATGAGGTTATTGCGGTTAATTACCGTTGCTAAAAATTTATATTTTCTTTCTTATCTCATGGCTTACCCTCCTTTGTGTGGGTTAGTGGTGCAGAGGTTCTACAGAGAGAAGCCCTTGTTTTGAAACGTCGAAGCCATTCCCCAATGAAGTCGGCGTTTCTAGGTTTTTAAGGGTTTCTACACTTGAGAAACTTCTGCGCGAATATCAATGATGCCATTTTTATGACTAACTTAACTATATAGTAAATCTTTAGTGCAAACAAGCGATCTTAAAGACTTTGGGGAATTAGTCTGATCTAAAGAACGTCAAAGTATGGCTTTAATCGGCTAACGCTATTCACACTTATAATTTCAACAACAGAAAACCTGATTTTGAGGTACTTATTCAGGGACATATTCAATTAACTCCTCTAAATCACAGTTCCGTCCACTCAGTTTTGTAATTGCTTCACAAATTCTTGCCAAAGCGTCTCCACCAATCTCTGGCAAATCATCGTTGCTCTTAAGTTTTGAAATACTAACTGGATTCATATCCAGTTCTTCAGCCAGAGCTTTATTGGTAATTTTGCGGTCAGCCATTACCGTTCTCAATTTCCAACGAACTTTACCCACACTCAACTTATATAAGACAGCAACCATTAGTATCACCTAAAAAACTACTAATTTCAAAATATAGCTTTTTAAGCAAAATATCTAATATCATAAGCTATTTATATAGCTTTATAGTTTATACAGAAATATTTTATATAGCCCAAAGAGCTACTTTATTAGCTTACTAAGCTATACTTTTATCAGTAGATAAAACTTCATTGCCACCTAATCTACAAAAGATGGGGATAAATAGCCTTGCTACCTTCCCCCAACAAACGATCATTACTTTTATTATATGCTTCAAACCAAAGATTTTCACCCTACCCAGCCATTGCAACCATACCCGAAATCCTCTGCTTTCGGGAAAACCCCCCGTACTTTTCATCCTCGTATCCATGACTGAATTTACCAAAAAAGCAGTCACAAAAGCCGTTGAACCTTATAGAGATAAACTTGAGGGCTTTTATCTCTCAAGTTTTCACCGTTGCTATCGTGACGCTGAATTCTAAGGGTAAAGGGTGGGCAATGGTAAAGAATAAAGAAATGCAGAATTAAGAATTAAGAATTGACACTTAATCAGTAAGAAATAATAAATTTCTCCATTCTACATTTTAAATTCTACATTCTTTCTTTGCCCACCCTACTCCGTTTAGGAATTCCAATAAAACCCAACAAAAGTAAAGAAAATGATTAATCAAAACACCATCGATACCCTTACTGAAAACCTAGCCACTGAACTTTCGCTAGACAGTTATGATCATCCTCGCTTAGCTGAAATTGCCCAAAACCAACTTTATCACTTGATTTTAGAGGTTACTCGATACCCATCGAAGTATTTTTCTTCAGAGATTCTAGAAACGGCCAAAAGAACCGCTAAGAACCATGAAGAAACGACGCACTTTACAAGAACGAAGGGCAGCACCTTGATCACTATCTCGCACAGCTACAGCGTAACCCCAAAGCCTTTAAAATGCGATCGCTTCGATTATTGTAATCATAACCATTCTGTTTTATTCAATTGAGAGAAGTTAATCGAAAGTCTTAGAAATTCTACTTTTCTCTTCATTAAAGAGAAAGGAATTATTAACTTTACCTTGAAAAAATCGGATATTTAGTCTAACGTCTGAAAAATGTAGTTCTCCGTATTTCCACTTAAAAATGAAAAGGAAATTTCAGTAAAATAACAGAAGAAGAAAAAAGGACTAGGATGTTATAAAGTAAGTAATCTCCCGAAAATAAATAAATCAAAAAAAGCAAAAAAAATTAGTAACTGCTCAAAAGTAACTAATGAATAGTTTAAATATTATTGAACAATATCTAGCAAAATTATGCGTAAAACTTTAGAAGTACAAGAATTAGCTATCGTAATTATTGCTCAAAATTACGACCCAAGTTTACTCAATCCCAGTTTATTAATTGGGAGTGGAATCATTGAAAAGGATTGGAAATTATTAAGAGAACCAATAGTCAACAATAATGGTTCACAACTATTGTTCGAGAATGGAATTACTCTAGTAGGGCAACCAGGACGTTTAACATTAGTAGAAGCCATTGGGAGAAAAGCGAGTACAGAAACGGAACTAGAGAATCTAAGCCGTCGTTACGTAGACTTACTTCCTGAAATTGATTACCAGTCAGTAGGACTCAATTTTCGAGGGTATATAAAATTTGAAGAACCAGAGGAAGCTAGAAAACAGTTTTTTAAGACCCTGTTAGCCCCTGGAGACTGGCAATCAATGGGAACAGCCCCCGTACAAGCAGGACTAAATCTCGCTTATACTTTTGAAGAGAAGCAACTTAATTTAAGTATTAACGAAGCAAAGCTTAATCTTCGGGAGTCAGAAGAGATTCCAGTCATGTTATTTACTGGTAATTTCAACTATGAACTTAAAAGCAATTCAGCAAAAGAACGCCAACAACAACTAAAAAAAATAATTGAAGATTGGCAAACCGATTTAGATATTTACACCAAAGTGGTGAAGAAATTTATTAAAGATGCCTCTGAAATAAATTCATCCACGTCTGTAGAAATGGTAATAGAACAAGCCGTCACCACTGGATAAAACAGAAAAATAGAAAAAGGTCATAAACAAACGAGGGATGAAATCTAATATTGATTTCATTCCTAAAGTTCTTATGACTATATAACCCTGAACTTATCAAGTAATAAAACTAAGCAAAAGACGAATATTGGGTTTGAAAAATGGATAATCTCGAGCCAACTTTATCAGAAAGTAATTATCATCAGTTAGTTAGTTCAGAGCAAGATAGTTTCTTGTTACCTAATCCGTTTGAACCTAGTTTACGGCCAAGAAAGAACTTATTCTTGTCTTCTGTAGAAACTGAACTAACTCCGATTGAAATTACTAATTTTAACTCCGATTCAGCTTTTAATGAGTTAAATGAGGTTTGGGGACTAGATAATTTACAGATAGATGAAAAGGAAAAATTAGAAGATACAGAGTCCTATGAATTTCTATTAAATAGAAATTCAGGAATTAATATTGAAGTAGAAAATCTAAACAGTAACTTATCTTCTGAGATCATTTCTGACGTTATTTCTTTAACTAACACTCACTTAGAGCAGTTTCGTCAACAACCGAATTTAAAAGATAATTTACAGCAAACCTTTGGAGATAATTGGGAAGAGCAAAAAGCGATATTATTAATAGATGAGTTAATCAACTCTAAAAATTTACCATCGATTGAAATAGTAACGAACTCTGACTTTCCTGCTATTGGAGCCTATAGTGAAGAGAATGAGACAATATATTTATCTCAAGGATTTATAGAAAAAAATAAAGATAATTTAGAAGTTGTTGTAGAAGTATTCCTTGAAGAAATTGGGCATTATTTAGATAGTCAACTAAATGAAGAAGATTCACTAGGGGATGAAGGAGAAATTTTTGCAGCCTTAGTTCTTGGAAAACCTCTTTCTGAAACAGAATTATTAAATTTACAAACCGAAAATGATTTAATCGAAGTCACAATAGACGGACAGATTATTTTAGTAGAAAGATCTGTTCCTCAAGTAGTGGGAACAATTTCTGCTGATAACTCAACAGTTACAGGAAGCTTAACAACAGAAGATACTCTTAATCCCGCACGTCAGGGAGCTTTTAGCGATGATTACCAATTAATCAACATTACAGCAGCAGAGATAATCACTATTTCTGTTGAATCTGAAATAATTGATGATGATTTTCAATTTGATACTTATCTTCAAATTATTAATGCTGATACCCAAAAAGTTATCTATGAAGATGACGATGGAGGTATTGACACCAACTCATCTTTGAGTTTTATTCCAGAAGCAAACATTAATTATTTAGTAAGAGTAAGTAGCTACGACGATCAAGAAACAGGAAATTACACACTAACTACTATCAAGACGGAAACAATTTCTGCTAATAACCAAACAGTTACAGGAATCTTTACTACAGAAGATACTCTTAATCCTGTGCGTTGGAAAGCTTTTAGTGACAATTACCAATTAATTGATATTACAGAAGGAGAGTTGATCACTATCTCTGTTACATCTGGAATGATTGATACTTATCTTGAAATTATCAATGCTGATACCCAAGAAGTTATCTATGAAGATGACGATGGAGGTATTGACACCAACTCATCTTTGAGTTTTATTACAGAAGCAGACATTAATTATTTAGTAAGAGTAAGCAGCTACAGCTATTTAGAAACAGCAAATTATACCCTAACCACTACCAACGGTGCAGTTGATTTAGCATTTGATTTAACATCCACCAGTTCTAATTATGTCACCCCTACGCAAACAAATGTGGGAGACACCATAGAGGTTTCTTGGACAGTTACAAACAAGGGAAGTGTCACAGCGATTGGGGAATGGTATGACGAAATTTATCTTTCAAAAGATCCTTTTTTTAATGAAGATGAAGACAAATATATATATTCAGAATGGATTGAAGACAGAACGCTAAATCAAGGGGGAAAATATACAATAGATAGAGAGATCACATTGAGAAACGATATAGAAGGGGGAAACTGGTATCTACTGATAGTTAACAATAACAATCGCTGGGATTATCTTAGCGAAAGTGACAAAAGCAATAATACACTAGCTTTACCTTTAGAGATAAAAGCTCCTGATTTATTTGTTTCAAAGATTATCGACGCACCGAAAGTAGCTTCTTTAAACCAAGAGATTGAGCTTTCTTGGATAATAAATAATTTTGGAGACGCACCTACTTCGACCTATTGGTATTACGGATTTTATCTTTCAGATGACCAAATTTTAGATGACAACGACTCTTATGTAAGTAATACCTTCAAGTATCCGAGGTGGCGACCACCACAAATACCCTTAGCAGATCAAGATAGCCGTTCTGAGACTAAAAAAATTTGGATTCCAAAAACAGCTAAAATAGGCAATCAATATCTTTTAATTGTTACAGACCAAGACAACAAGCAAGGAGAAAGTAACGAAGACAATAATGTCTACTCGGTTCCTATCGAACTGAAAGCTCCTGATTTATTTGTTTCAAAGATTATCGACGCACCGAAAGTAGCTTCTTTAAGCGAGGAGATTAAGCTTTCTTGGAATGTTAAGAATATAGGAGAAGGAATTGCTTCAACCAGTTGGTATGACAGTATTTATCTTTCAGATGATCAAAATTTAGACGAGAATGATACTTATATAACGGATGATTACGATTGGTTATCATCTCCATTAGCTAAAGATGATCACCTTCCCAAAACACGATTCTTTGACATTCCTGAAACAGCTAAATTAGGCGATCAATATCTTTTAATTGGTAACTGCTCACCGCAATAAGATAGCATTATTGAAAAACATGACAAGCAACATCAATTGAGGAATAAAAAGACAATCCTGATTATTTGGCGTAAAACTTACGCTAATTTATTACGGTTATTTTTACGGCT
>JASJDW010000061.1 GCA_030064955.1 Crocosphaera sp. | reverse complement strand
CTGTTTATAAATAGAATCTTAAGACGGTAGGGTGGGCAAGTTAAAGACTTATCTAAACTAACTTCATCCTTGGAAACCTTGCCCACCCTACAAAATTCGTTGTTATTATTTCTTTAGGAACAGTCTCTGATACTATCTTATCTTAACCTCAGTTCGGTTTAAGGAATTTAGAATTTAGTGGGGAGTCAGGAGACTCCGAGACAGGAGAGTGGAATTTCAGAGATAATTTAGCATCGTTATTCTATAACATTTCCTGGACTCATGAGGTACACCTAATATTCAACTCCTGAACTCCCAAACTCCTGAACTCCCGAACTCCTAACTCCTAAAACTAGAAGAGTTTGTACCTCACAAGTATGGGAACTGCCATATAACAAATACTGAAGTTTAGCAGCAATTTTCTAAACTTCAGCGAAAATAGAAATAAAGTTCAAAGTAATTAATGATGATTACGACGAGGATGTTCTATGTTCTCCGAATGGCGATGAGAAGAAGAACGAGAACTTTTTTCTGGTCTTTTTTGATAATTTCTTTGATTGCGTTGAATAGACCCTTTACCTGGATGATTAATAATGGTTTGGTGAATGGTTTGGTAAAGTTGATTATTATTTCCTTCAACATTAGCCTCTATACTACCTGTTTGAGTGGTAGTAGTTTGTGCTACAGTAGGAATAGAAATCAAGCTTAATAAACTAATACTAATCCATCCAATTCCACTCATTTTTCGTCTCATAAGACTTATCTAACCTCCATATTCAGTTGTTGATTGAGTAGTCCATTGCCACTGGTTTGTTGCGTCACTTGAGTTTCTTGTCCTTTCAATTCAATGACAATTGAACTCTGAGAAGGATAATAGTTACCTTTAACCGTAATTTGATAATTTCCTCGACTTAAATAGTTAGACAAATTAACCTGATTATTACTTCCTTCTAAGGTTTTAATGACTTGTCCATTTAATCTAACTTGTCCTTGCAAATTAGCTCCATCTAAAGCGTTAATGTTTAACCAAAGTGGTTGATTCAGTTCCCTAGCATTCAAGTTAATAGAACTACTTTGAATCGAGGTTTGTATCTGAGCGATCGCATCAATTTCTTGAGGAAAACTTGGAACCATGCTGGACAAAATAATAGTGAGCAAACTAGCTAAAGCCAAAGGTTTTAAAGACATATCTATACCTCAAAAAATACCTTTACTTTTGGGGATGATGGGGAAAGCGATCGCTAGGGTTGTCCACATCAACTTGTACATTAGAGCGAATTTGCACTGTAGTCCCGTTGGGAATTTGGGGATATTTATTACTACCCTGTTGAACTTGGTGAACGCGACGATTTTGTTCAGGACTATTCGGACCAATATGTTCTTGAACCCCTGTAGTTACACTGCTATTTCCTCGACAGTTAGGGTCACTTTCCATGGTGACATCATTAGTTCTTTGTGCTGGTTTTTTAGACCCACTAATGCTGTATTGGACTGAAACATCTCCTTGTACACATTGAGCCTTTACTGTTGTAACGAAATAGGACTCAAGTATTAAAAAAAAGAGGAAAAAATTACTAACTGATATAATTAATTTCATTCGACAACACTCCTCTGAATTAAATGATAGGTAGGATGAATCAAATGCTGAACTGTTTAGCATTTGATTCATAAAACAAGTCACCAATTAATTAATTTAGCGACATTGATGATGGGAGTTAGAATTATGGCTGCTAGTTCCATTAGAGTAATTAATTTGTTGATTAGACTGATGGACTACATGACCATTACGACACCCATAAAAAGTAGATTGCTCTGAGGAATCATAAGGGAAATAATTCTGTAAACGGGAACGATTATTAGGAACAGAAAGTTGAATATTTTCTGTATCAATATTCGTGTTACCACGACGGCGATGTTCAATATTCATTCTGCCGGTTTGAACTTGTACTTCCCCTGCATCAGACCTCATAGAGACTGAAACATTCATGGCAATGGCTAGTAAAAGCATGAAGGCTTTCCCGTACATGGTTTGCCCTCCTAATGGTAAAAGTGATACAACATAAAAAGTTGAGAACTGGACTGTGTTACACTGGGAATAAGTAAAAAAATGAAGAATAGACAGGCGAAAATGATGATAATAAAAGTTAGTTAATCATCGTTTACCCTGTCTTTTTCAGTGTTAAGCACAGTTGAAGACAAGGAACATAACCTAGCGACGAGGTCCTCTACGATTTCTCATTTCAGTGCGTTGAATGGTGGTTTGTCGGGAACTATTCATTTCTCCCATTTGTTCTTGGTATTGATCAACGGTTTGGACAGCACCATAACTACCACCTTGTGGCGTTTTTTTGCCATTAACCTCACGATGAACCTGCGTACTTCGTTGAACGTTTTGGTTGTTAGTACCATTTTGGTAACTGCCTTGGTAGGAGTTTTGAATGATAACTTTATCCCCTGATACCTCTGTTTCATTGGCAACAGCAGAACCAGTTAAGACACCAACAGTGGTTAAGCTTAATAAAGCAATGAGTACGTTTTTCATGATAAGAACACTCCACACGAAGTTTGTTTTATTTCAGTTTTGCCCGTTTTTGGGCTGTCTGTTCATACGTTACTGAATTTTTTTTTAGATGTCAGTCCTAGAAAAAGTGGAATTTTTGAATTAATTTTAGGCATTTACATAGAAACTTATCTTTAATATGTAGAAAGAAGTGTCAAAAGATAGAAAAAAATGGACTGATAGGGACAAGATGTTCCAATATGACTCGGTTTATAGCGGTTTTCAATTGGGTGTATCAAAATTTTAGTTAGTTGAGTGTGGGGAGTCTTGGAGGTGTGGGGAGGGTGGGGAGTGTGGGAAGTGTGGGAAGGATGGGTAGACTCATATCTTGCACCTTCGATAAAATTTGCTAGTGGTGAAAGGGAACAGGGAATAGGCAATAGTGTTTCATTTTGATGCTAACTTATTAACAATTAATTGCTTTTTTATGGTTATTAAGTTTATTTGTTTTGATGCAAGATGTCAGTAGACTAGAAAGAATATCAATATTTTTCTCTCCGGCGCTCCCTCTGCTCCCCCTGCTCCCCCTGCTCTCTACTCCCTGCTCCCTGCTCCGAGGCTTGATACTATACTATCTAAAGCGGATCTAGTATCAGCAGTGAGAATAAGGCGCAAGATCCCAGTTAACTTAAGTGTTTAACAAAAATACTCAATACAACTCGTCCTAATAAATAATAATGACCTTGGGTTATTAACCCCGCATTGTTTGCAAATGCTTCTCGTTGTTGGGGAGAATAAAAGTTAATACCCCCAGGAGAAAAGGGAATAGAATTTAGAGAGTAAAGTTGAATATAATCTACTAAATAAAATTGTCCTTGAGGTTTTAAAACACGACTAACTTCTCTAAAAACTTGTTGCGGGTTGGGATAATGTAGAAAACTAATGGTATTAAATACTGCATCAAATTGATTGGCAGCAAAGGGAAGACACTCTGCATTCCCTTGGGTGTATATTAAACGGGGATGATGTTGATTATTTTCCCGCGCTTCTTTTAACATTTGTGGAGATAAGTCTACTCCGATTCCTTGTAAATCAGAAAAATTTCGGGCCAAACGATTCAATAAGCGACCGGTTCCACAGCCTAAATCTAACACATAGGAAGGGTGAGGTAAAGTTAGATAGGATAACAATCGTTTGTGTAGGGATTGATAGAAAATGGTGGTAAAAATGAGGTCGTAGTTAGGGGCCCATCTATCAAAAAACGAGGCTTTTTTTTCAAAAATTTCTTCAGTCATCGTTTTATTTAATAGTATTCGTTTGTCATTTCTTGTAATCCATTAACCATCAAACCTTTTCCCACTGCTTCCATTTTCCATTCTTCTTCCTCACGGAAAACTTCCGCTAAAATCATCCCAGTTTTTCCCTCATATTCTTCTCCTAAAAGACTGTAACGAGCAATTTCTTTATTATTACCCAAATTAACTAAGCGTACAAAGGCGTTTTTAACTTGCCCAAAGCTTTGTTGTCGTTGTCTAGCTTTATAAATATTAACAACAAATAGTAATTTAACAATATCATCGGGCATTTTTGTTAAATCTACTAAGATTTGTTCATCGTCTCCTTCTCCTTCTCCTGTTAAATTATCCCCTAAATGGGTAATTGCTCCTGAAGAATGGTTTAAGTTACCGAAGTAAATAATATCGGATTTACTCTTTAGTTTATCGTTATTGGTTAAACATAAAACGGAAGCATCGAGATCAAAATCATTGCCTTTAAATAAGCCAAAAAGTCCTTTTGACTCCGCAACATCCCACCCCAAACCACACATAACTTTAGTGAGTCCTGGGGCTTCTTTTTTGAGGGAAATTCGTTGTCCTTTTTTGAGATTAATAGCCATTATTTTCTCCTAGTTATAGTAACGATTGAGGATAGCTTGTAACCCTCCTTGATAACCCGAACCTACAGCACTCATGCGCCATTCACCGTCTTTTTTGTAGATTTCTGAAATAATTAAGGCTGTTTCTACGGAATATTCTTCGGTTAAATCGTAGCGTAACACTTCGTTTTTGGTTTGTACATCGACTAATCTGACAAAAGCATTTTCTATTTGTCCAAAGTTTTGACTTCTTTTATCTGCTTCATGAATGGTGACAACAAAGACTAATTTTTGAATCTCATCAGGAATCTTAGTAAAGTTAACTAGAATAACTTCGTCATCTCCTTCTCCTTCTCCAGTTAAATTATCTCCCATGTGTTCTACAGAATGGTGAGGATCGGGACTTTTTAAGTTATTGTAAAAGACAAGATGGTTATCAGAAATTAACTTTTCATTTTCTCCTAATAAAAAGACAGAAACGTCAAGATCAAAATCGTTGCCAGTATCGACTTTTTTGACATCCCATCCTAATCCAACAAAGGCCGCTTTTAACCCAGGACTTGCTTTTTCTAATGAAATTCGTTGACCTTTACTGAGTGAAATTCCCATATTTTTTCCTTGATTTTTTGCTAATTCTATGGTAGTAATTTTAATTGGAATAACGGTTAAGAATGGCTTGTAATCCCCCTTGATATCCAGAACCGACAGCCGTCATTCTCCATTCTCCATCTTTGTTGTAGATTTCTGCAATAATCAAGGCTGTTTCTATGGAATAGTCTTCAGTTAAATCATAGCGTAAGACTTCATTTTTAGTTTGCACATCAACCACTCTTACAAAAGCATTTTCTATTTGACCAAAGTTTTGACTTCTTTTGTCTGCTTCGTGAATAGTAACTACAAAAACTAATTTTTTAACTTCATTAGGAATCTTGGTAAAGTTAACTAATACTACCTCATCATCTCCTTCCCCTGCGCCGGTTAAATTATCTCCCATATGTTCCACAGAATGGTCAGGATCGGGACTTTTTAAGTTATTATAAAAGATGAGATGGCTATCAGATACTAACTTTTCATTTTCTCCTAATAAAAAGATAGAACAATCGATATCAAAATCTGTTCCTGTATCGACTTTTTTGACATCCCATCCTAATCCAATAAAAGCAGCTTTTAACCCAGGACTTGCTTTTTCTAAGGAGATTCTTTGACCTTTACTGAGTGAAATTGCCATAATAATTAGTGAGTTCTAATTGTAGTTGAAGCTTAACTAAGAAGAAGCATTGAGAACAGCTAAATATTCCATAGCAGCATCTAAACGAGAAGGATAACTATGAGAAAATTCTTCAAACCATAGTCCTTCATCAGAGTATTCGTCTAAACTTTTTAACCATTGTTCAGCTTGACGAGTTAATAATTTTTGCTGCTGTTGCTTCTTCTGTTCAGTATAGCGTATTTCTTCTTGGTTTTGATGGGTGATGGTTTCTCTTTGTTCTTCTTGTTTTTGTTGAAATTGTTGTTTAAATTCATGTAAATTTTCGTTAAGTGCTACTGTATTACGATTAACATTGTGTTTTTGTGATTTTTCTTTTTGTTGCTGTTTGAATTGATGTAAATTTTCGTTAATTTTGGGTTGACTATTCTCTAAATTATGTTCTTGTGATTTTTCTTTTTGTTTCTGTTGAAGTTGTTGTTTAAATTGCTGTAGATTATCATTAACTTCTGGTTTATTTCGATCTAGATTAGGTTGTTTGAATTCAGACTTTAATTGCTGAAGTAGGTTGTCGGTTGAGTTAAGTTGCTGATTAGACTTGTCCATAGATTGTTTCTTTTTATTGCTTTGTTGATTTTTAATTTGATTGATTAAATCATCAATATTAGATTGTTGTTCAGGGTGATTATTCATTTTTCTCTCAAACAGCTTTTATAATAGATTTTCTACTATGATCATATCAACTGTACTGTTGAGTTATCAATGTATGGAAACTAGAGGCGATCGCTGATTAAGTTTAACCCTATAATCATCAAATATTAAGCCTCATTACCTTTATTATAATTCCGTGTTAAGTTTAAGGGTGATGGATGTTATAGAACGTTGCAAAGTGTATGTCTATGTCTTCTGGAAGTTTGCTAGTGGCCGAACCAAGATCCTTTTATATGGTAGAACCTTCTTGCCCTCAATGGATCGAAGTTTTGCTTAATTCTCCTTGGGGACAAGAGTTATGTATCTATAGCATTCCTACTGATTTAATGGTACAACCTGCGGATATTGTTACTGTACCTTTTGGAAAACAAATTCTTGGTGGAATTGCCATTAGATATACAAATTCTTTACCTGAATATCTCAATGATGACCAAGTAAAGCATATTGATGATGTCATTACATCAGGATTTTTTACTCAAAATTATTTTAAATTATTAGAAAAAGTTGCAAACTATTATTGTACTGACTTCATCACTGTTATTCAAGCTGCATTACCTCCTAACTTATTAAGTAAATCCCAACAGAGAATACGATTAAAGATAGAGAATATTCCTCCTGGTGCAGAAACATTTTGTCCTCCTGCTGCTGCTAAAATTTTAAATTTATTAAAAACACAAACAGAAGGAGATTATAGTTATAATTTTTTAAATAATAAGGTGAAAGGAGCAAAACTAGGAATTAAAGAATTACGTAAGAGAGATTGGATAGAAAGTTATTTTCAACCTCCTGATCCTCCAAAAGCTCAATTTAGAAAAGTAGCTAGTTTGTTAAACAGTTATTTTCCTATAGATATTTCAAAAAGACATCGAGAAATTCTACAATTTATAAAAAATAAGGGGGGACAAATTTTAGTAAGTGAGTTGGTTAAAGAAGCGAAAACAACCACAAAAACAATTCAAAAGTTAGAGGAAAATGGTTATATCTTGATTGAAGACCAAGAAGTATTAAGATTAGAGCAAGGGTTTGCTGATGCTAGGGATAATTCAAAACAACTGAGTCCAGAGCAAAAACAAGCATTAGAAGTCATTAATAACTTACAAGGTTATGGTGAAATCTTATTACATGGAGTAACAGGATCAGGAAAAACAGAAGTTTATTTACAAGCAATCTCTCCTATCTTAGACCAAGGAAAGTCTGCTGTAATTTTAGTTCCTGAAATTGGATTAACTCCTCAATTAACGGATCGCTTTCGTGCTAGATTTGGTGATAAAGTTTATGTCTATCATAGTAGCTTATCAAAGGGTGAAAGATATGATACATGGCGACAAATGTTACCTGGAGAACCTCAAGTTATTATAGGGACAAGATCAGCCATTTTTGCTCCTTTACCCAATTTAGGTTTAATTATTTTAGATGAGGAACATGATTCTAGTTTTAAACAAACCCAAATATCCCCAAATTATCATGCAAGAACTGTTGCTAAATGGCGAGGAGAATTAGAAGATTGTCCAGTGATTTTAGGTTCAGCTACACCTTCTTTAGAAACTTGGATTTCTGTTAATCAGTCTCGATTTTCTTCTAACAATTCTTATTATTTATCTTTACCTGAAAGAATCGGATCTCGTCCTTTGCCTCCTGTAAAAATTGTTGATATGAGAGAGGAATTAAAACAAGGAAATCGCTCTATTTTTAGTCGTTCTTTGCAAGAAGCATTGAGAACTTTGAAAGAGAAAAATCAACAAGGAATCTTATTCGTTAATCGTCGAGGACACAGCACGTTTGTATCTTGTCGCAGTTGCGGTTATGTAATGGAATGTCCTGACTGTGACGTATCTTTATCCTATCATTACACTCATGAAGGAGCCACAGAATTATTAAGGTGTCACTATTGTAACCATAGTCAAATTCAACCCTCAAAATGTCCTGAATGTAACTCACCTTATTTCAAATTTTTTGGTAGTGGAACCCAAAAAGTTACCCAAGCATTAGAGAAAGAATTTCCTGAATTAATACACCAGAGATTTGATAGTGATACTACCCGTAATAAGGGTTCTCATCGTCGCTTACTAGACGAATTTTCACGGGGTGAGGCTGATATTTTGGTAGGGACACAAATGCTAACCAAAGGATTAGATTTAGCCCAAGTTACATTAGTAGGTGTTGTGTCCGCAGATGGGTTATTATATCTATCAGATTATCGAGCAGCAGAAAGGGCATTTCAAACCTTAACACAAGTAGCAGGAAGGGCAGGAAGAGGAGAGGAACCTGGACAAGTTATTATACAAACTTATTCCCCTGAAAATTCAGTGATTCAAGCCGTTAAAAACCATGATTATCATCGTTTTATTGATGAAGAATTACCCCGACGAGAGGAGTTAAATTTTCCGCCTTATGGACGGTTAATTTTAGTAAAATTAAGTAGCTTAGATGCCATAGAAGTACAAAATACGGCACAAAAATTAGGGAATTATTTTCACGAAACCATAGGATTAGATTGTGAAATATTGGGACCCGCGCCAGCTAGTATTATGAGGGTTGCAAAACGTTATCGCTGGCAAATATTATTGAAATTTTTACCTAATGCTAGGGTGATTATTCCTGATATGAAAAATTGGCATAAATTATGTCCTAATTCTGTTAGTTTAAAAATTGATATTGATCCGTTACATATTAATTGATCTTAATATAGCAATTTCCATACTTGTAAGGCTTCGCCATGAGCGCGACTCCAAACGGTACAAACTCTTTTGGTTTTAGGAGTTCGGGAGTTCGGGAGTTCAGAAGTTAATTCTAAATTTCCAATTTCAGTATAATTAGGGTTATTAAAAAAATCATAACTCAGTAAATCTTCCTAATTTTGTATAACTTAAAAAATAAAACTTGATAAGGATTCAAGTAACTCAACCAATGTGATTATAATCACAGCGTTTTAATGACTTTTATTTTTATCATAATAAACACTTAGATAAGAAAAAAAATTATTTATAAAATATCGAAGAAAATTATGAGACTTCTATATCAGTTAATCCCTAAAACGAATAATCAAGGATTTGCCTTACCCCTAATTTTAGGAATTGGTATGATTATGTCCTTGGCAGCAACTGGGATGATTGTTAGTACCCAAGGTCAACAAAAACAAGCATTAGCCCAAAACAGAATCAATAATGTCAACTCAGTAACAGAATTGGGGGTTACTCGTTATAAACAGTTGTTAGTCAAACATCCTCAACTGGCGACTTATTGCGCCAACCCTAGCAGTGAAACACCTTGTAGTAGTGGAAAAACGTGGTCAAATATTACAGCGAATGATATTGAGATTAATAGCACTACAACAAGCTCTTGTAGTACCACCACAGAGTCAGCAAGCACCTCAATCGTTAATAAAATTCATAATCTAGCTGATGCTTCAACTTGGCATAATGTTGATGACAATCAACTCAATTTAGGTCAATATAAATTAGTCAGTTATGTTTATCAACCTATCACTGACAAAAGAGGAACTGGAATTTTAACCGTAGAAGGACGATTTAAGTCTCAAAACTCTTTAAAGGATGCTACCAGTCGTGTGGAAGCGAGAATTCCTATTAGTAAAGAAGAAAATACTAGCTCTTCTTCATCGGGGGGTGTTCCTGGTTTATGGATTCGTTGGAATCAAAATGCCGATGTCAGTGGTTCTGTACAATTACGAACTAATATTAAAGATTCAACTTGTATTGAAGATACCGATAATGCTCGTATTATCAAAGTTCAAGATTATATGACCACTGTTCCCCCTAAATATACAAAAGCTGAATATATCAAGACTCCTGGGGAAACGTTTCCCCCTTTACCCGAAGAAGGGACAACCCCACCCACCGGTTCAGGGGTTTATCACATTGCTGGAGTGGATAACGATACGATAATGCTTCCCCAACCTGGAGAAAGCGCAGTAGATGGGGTGTTAACTTATCATATTGGGAATGGAAGCGGAAAATCCATTAGTTTAACCGATGGGTCAAATTTACAAGTGGGAACAGGACACGAAACTGTTGTGCTTCATCTTGATGGTGACATTGATATTAGTGGTGGTGGAGGTATTGAAATTGCTAATGGTTCTAAATTAGTTATTTATGCTCATGGAAAAGTGACCCTTTCGGGAGATTCTACTACTAATGCAGTGGAAAATAGTGGTAATCCTGAAGATGCACAACTGTATGTTTATACCCCTGATGATGTTACCCTGTTTGGGGGGTCGGGGATGAAACTATTTTTATTTGCCCCTAACTCATTGGTGAGTATGAGTTCTGATTCTATCTTTAATGGAACCATTTGGGCAAAGGCTTGGAAAGGTTCAGACAGTGTGATTTTTACCCAAGGTAAGACAGATCTAACGAAAACGAAACTCAATATTGACGCTTCTCAAAGCACCACAATCGATATTTATAACCAATGGCAACGACAAAGTGTCAACTAAAAAAGGTTGACCAGATCAAATTTAGTTACAATACATATGTTTTATATATCATGAAGATAAGTGTCAGGCATAATAGAAGATCCCTGTGTTAGTCGCTTAAACTATGTCATCCTATGAACCCCTCCATCATAAATATCGTCCACAAACCTTTGCTGACTTAGTGGGACAAGAAGCGATCGCCACCACCTTAAGTAACGCCATTGCTAGTCAACGCATTGCCCCCGCTTATTTATTTACTGGACCGAGGGGAACAGGAAAGACCTCTAGTGCTAGAATTTTAGCAAAATCCCTCAATTGTTTGGCGGTTGAGGTTCCCACCGCTTCACCTTGTGGTCAATGCGAAGTGTGTCGGGCGATCGCCAGGGGATCAGCCTTAGATGTGATTGAAATAGACGCGGCCAGTAATACAGGGGTCGATAATATTCGAGAAATTATTGAGCGATCGCAGTTTGCTCCGGTACAATGTCGTTATAAAGTGTATGTCATTGATGAATGTCATATGCTGAGTGTGGCTGCTTTTAATGCTTTATTAAAGACCTTAGAAGAACCTCCAGAACGGGTCATTTTTGTCCTAGCAACCACCGATCCCCAAAGAGTTTTACCGACTATTATTTCTCGCTGTCAACGGTTCGACTATCGTCGTATTCCGTTAGAAGCGATGGTCAAACACTTAACAGAAATTGCACAAAAAGAAAACATTGAAATTGAGACAGAAGCCCTAACTTTAGTAGCACAAATTGCTAATGGTGGCTTAAGGGATGCAGAGAGTTTATTAGATCAATTAAGTTTATTATCAGGGACAATTACTCCAGAAAAAGTTTGGGATTTAGTCGGGGCAGTTCCTGAGAGAGATTTATTATCTTTATTACAAGCAATCAACTCCAATAATCCAGAAATTGTGATTGAATCTTGCCGTAAATTGATGGATCGGGGAAGAGAACCCTTAGTTGTGTTACAAAATTTAGCAGGGTTTTATCTCAACTTATTAATTGCTAAAACTGCCCCTACCAGGTCTGATTTAGTAGCAGTAACCTCCACAACTTGGGATGATTTATGTACAGAAGCAAACCAGTGGCAAACTGAAACAATTTTAAGGGGTCAACAAAAGCTTAAAGAAAGCGAAGTCCAGTTAAAAAATACCACCCAACCTCGTTTATGGTTAGAAGTTACTTTATTAGGTCTACTTCCCGATGCTTGTACACCAGAAGTTATCATTCAGTCATCTACTATTCCAACTCAAACTAACAGTAATATTGAATCTAAACCCACTACATTACCCCCACAAAAACCCAAGTCAAAAGTTATTGAAGATTCACCCAAAGAAACAATAGAACAGATATCTAAAACCAATCAATCTGCTATAAACCCCCCAGAAACTTCCATTAATCATGATAATATTGATCTAGAAAAAATTTGGCAGTTAGTATTAAATAAACTGCCCTTATTGTCTTCAGCATTAATTAAACAGCATGGCTTTTTAATTAATTATAAAGGTACTGTAGCAACTGTAGGAATTAAAGGACAAAAACTTCTCAAAGCAGCACAGGATAAACTTCCTCAAATTGAATCAGCTTTTCAAGAAGTTGTAGGTCATAAAGTTAAGGTTAATCTACAAGTTGGAACAACTGCTAAAACAACGCCAAAATCTCATAATTCTCCTGTTAGATCCTCTTCAGTTACTTTTCAAACTAACCAGAGTAACCCACCTAAAACTGCTAAAAATTTAGATAATGATCAAAATAAGAATCTTAATCATAAACCTGTAGAGATTTCTGAAATAGATAATAGTAAGAGTGACCAAGAAGAATCCGAAGAAATTTCCAGTATTTCCACGATTACACCCACTCAAGATAATCTTGATAATTTAAACGTTTCTAACGATAAAGTTCAACAAGCTGCCGAACAACTAGCTAGATTTTTTAAAGGGGAAATTATCACTGAACAGGAAGATTTGATACATAAAAAAAATCATTTGTCAACACAAGAATCTAATTCAAAGGATAAAATAGACCTCTCTAATAACAATCTTAAGCAATCAATAATAGAACAAGAAATAGAGCATAAAACAAAGAATAATAATTTATCTAATCAAATCTCGAAAACTAGAACTAATTTCCAAAAAGTTACAGGAAGACCCAAAATAACCGATAAAGAAGAAGACTTAGAATTTTAAATAACTCAATACAAAGATAGAAAACATTACTTTACTAAAATAAGTGAATTATGTTATTCTTAATTGAGTGTTCTAACTTTTGTGCAATAGCGTTGAAACAACGTTTACAGAACTCCTGCTTCCTAAAACTAGAAGAGTTTGTACCTCACAAGTATAGGAACTGCTATATATAGATTTATCTCTTAATTTTAATTGCTTATGTCATGTTATCAAACTGTTTGGATTGCTCGTCATGGAAATCGTCTTGATTTTGTTAATCCAGACTGGTTTAATAGGGCTGAAAGGCGATATGATCCCCCTTTATCAGAAGATGGTTTTGTACAAGCAAAACAGTTAGGAAACCGTCTAAAAAAAGAGAACATTGGTCATATTTTTGCTTCCCCTTTTTTACGGACGATACAAACCGCTTCTGAAGTTGCTAAAATTCTTGATCTTCCTATTAAATTAGAAGCAGGAATTGGAGAATGGCATAACCCCCATTGGATGAGTGAACGTCCGAAAATTCATCCTAGAGAATTATTAGAAAAAAACTATCCTTATATTGACTGGAATTATACTTCTTATCTGGTTCCTGAATACCCAGAGATGGAGGTAATAATGATGAAAAGAATGGCTAACATTGCTCAGCAATTAGTAAACAATTATACTGAGGATATCTTATTAGTAGGACATGGGGCATCTGTGATAGGATTAACCGAAGGATTAACCCAAGAATCTCCTACCTTTAAACCTTCTCTATGCTGTTTAGTAAAATTAGTCAAAATGGAGAATAAATGGCATATAGAATTGGGAGGAGATACGTCCCATTTAAGCGAAACCGAACAGGAAGTCCGTCTTGTTTAACGTGAGTTCGGTGTTAGGGGTTCGGAGGTCGGAATAATAACTTATTTAACGACAAAATGAGGTTTAAGACGCTTTGATAGTTGTGAGTTATCCATAAATTTCCTTCCGTCGAACTCACGTTGTTTAGGTTAACCAACTATCATTTACAAGCAAAAATAAAACTTCATAAGTCATGTATAGCAAACTATTATCATTACTCTTATTTTTGGGTTTGATAGGAACCTATAATCCTGTTGTAGCAGAAACAACTCCCCTAGCATCTTATCGCTGGCAAAATCGGCTTTTATTGGTCTTTGTTCCTCAAGTTGAAGATGAACGGTTAACCTCTTTACAACAAACACTTAATCAAGTTGAATGTGAATTTCAAGATCGGGATTTATTGTTAGGGGTTTTAACTAGCAATGCACCCAGTCGTATTGGAAACGATCTTATTTCAGCTTATGATGAAGCGCAACTGAGGGCAAAATATGGGGTTAAACATAACCAATTTGCTGTTATTTTAATCGGTAAAGATGGACAACCCAAACGTCAATTATCTGATGTTCCAGCAATAGAGCAAATTTTTGGGCAAATTGATAATATGCCCATGCGTCAACAAGAAATGGCTAACCGTCCCAATGCCTGTAATTAGTTTATTCAAAGATGAACTTTTTCTGACCACCGTTGACGATAAATTTCATAAAGATTAATAGCAGCAGCAACCGAAGCATTTAAACTGGGGGTTTTTCCGTCCAAAGGAATAGAAATTAACTCATCACAACAGCGTTGCGTCAACAAACTTAAACCACTTCCCTCCGAACCAATGACTAAACCGATCGCACCACGAAAATTAAACTCTTGTAACCGTTTTCCTCCTTCCGCAACGGTTCCATAGATCCAAAACCCTTCTGCTTTAAGGGTTTCTAACGCACGACTTAAATTAACAACCCTAGCTACGGGAAACGATTCTAAAGCCCCAGCAGCTACTTTAGACACCGTTGAGGTAACACTTGCTGCCCGTCTTTGCGGTATGATCAATCCTTGAGATCCCAAGGCTTCTGCGGTACGAATAATCGCTCCTAAATTATGAGGATCAGCGATACCATCGGCAATAACAATGACCGGTTCATCACTGTTGGCTTTGGCTTGAGCAATTAACTGGTCTAAGTTATGGTAGTTATAGGGAGCAACTTGAGCGGCGATGCCTTGATGGTTAGCCCCATTGGTAATTTGAGAAAGCCGTTGCAAGGAAACTTCATCGATAACGGCACCCTCGGCTTTTGAAGCCTGTACGAGAGGATGAAAACGGGGATCGTAATGGAGTTTATTGGTGATCCAAATACGATTCAACTGACGCTTGCTTTCTAACGCAGCTAATACCGAATGACGGCCATAAATGAGATCATCATCCCTATTTTGGGGTTCTGATCCTTCTTTTGAATAAGAAGCAGAAGAAACAATGTGTTTCCTTCCTGAAAACTTAGCCTTTCTTGGGGTACGGCGATCGCTTCGGGGAATAGGTTTATTGGGCATAATCTTTTTAGAACTATCCTTTAGGGAATAAGCGTTTCTAGGAGTTCGCTCAAACGATGAGTATCCTGTAAATATAAATAGCCAATTAAGGTTTCTAAACTGGTGGCTTGTTGATAAATGTCCCGTGGTAGACGACGAGGACAGCCCTTTGCAGCATTGCGTCCCCGTCGAACGATATCTTGTTCAACGGTAGTTAAGTAAGGGGTTAGTCTTTGCAGGGCTTTTGCTTGGGTTTCCGCCCTCACTTGAGCAACCACTTGATTATGATAGTCCCTAACTTTGCGCGGGGGAAATAAGTAGCAAGTCCGCACATACAGTTCATAAACAGCATCGCCAATGTAAGCTAAAAAAGTGGGGGACAATTGACTAATGTTGTCATAGTCTTTTGACTCTATAATTACCTGAAAATTAACCCCAGGACGATGTTGGCTCATGTGATTAAATAACGGGGACTTAGGTAAACCAAAATAGATTGAGCGTCTGTTGACATTATAACTATTTTTTCTTGTTCTTTAAGTTAGCAATAGCATCTTCCAAACTTGTTTGTAGGGATAAGAATTTTTCCAGACGTACCAGCTTTACGGTTTGGGTTACTCTTGGGTTAGTGACGACTTGTAAGCTGCCGTTATGGTTTTGGGCTTGTTTGACTAACTGAACTAATGCTCCGAGTCCTGAACTATCGATAAAATCGATTTGAGAAAGCACTAGAATAACATCGTGAGGACCTTCATCGATATATTGTCCAACGACTTTACGAAATACGGGTTCAGAAAAGGCATCTAATAAGCCAGTTAATCGGAAAATTTGATAGTTACCTTTAACTTCATGAGTTCCCCTTAAACTCACGGTTAGGTTTAATTGCTCAGGAATAGCTTCCTCCTTAACCTTAATGGTACAATTTTGTCAAAACTGCATTATAACCTGTTATCAGCCTTTTTGGCTTGATTCAATTGCAAAGTTATTGTTAATTTTTGACTAAAGCTTCTATGTCCAAAGGTAGAGGGAAGGAAGTAAGCTATTGTGCATTTAAACGACCCATTATTAAGTTAAGCAACAAATTAGTCAACCCTCTCCCTATCCCCCTTTCTCCCCGTCTTCTGTGTCGATCTAAATATGTAATTTAGATGCTTAACAGCTTAGGAGGGGTTGCAAACTTTAAAGTATAATTTTTAGTCATCAATGAGCAAGTTCCAATAGTCCTTTTGGCGGATTAATTTCTATTTTTTTGTGTTCTAAATCGACCACTGGCACAATTTCATAGACAAAGGGAATGAATATTTTTTTATCTTTCTTTTTTGTCGCTTCTGTTTCAGTGTTATCAATTAATTTTATTTCTAATAAATCGTTACCTGCGCTAAAAATATCCACCACTGTACCGAGTAATCTTCCTGTTTTTTGGTCATAGACTTCTAAGTCAATTAATTGTGAAACATGATATTCATCCTTATCCAATTCTGGTATGGTTTCATCAATAATTAATAGTTTATAATCCCGTAGACTTTCTGCTTTATTTCTATCGTTTATTCCTTCTAAGCGAATAATATAGATATTTTTACCAGCGACCCCTTTACCACTAATTAATTCAATGGGTTCAGTAGATAGACCATCAGGAGATTGTAACCAACGTTGTCCTGGTATTTCAAATCTTTCAGGAAAATCTGTACTCGATAGAACTTTTAATTCTCCTTTTAATCCTCTTGGAGCCACAATTGTTCCAATTTCTAGCCACTTATTGTTATTATTTTTCATTGATCGCCATGGTCTTTTGATGTTCTTAATTATAGTCTATCTTGAAGTTTTATGTAAATTGTCGAGCCATCAAACGTTACAAACTTATTCTAGTCAAACTAAAACCTTATTTATTTTATTTTTTTTAAATGACCATTTTTATGAATTTTGGTAGCAATTTTTTTGACAATATTAGCAATATTTTTATCAGCAGTACCTTGAGTGATCGCCACTGTAATAATATAGTTGTTTTTCTGAATTTTAGCAGCAACAGTTGTCCCCTTAAACCGAGAATGTCGTCCCGTTTTTTCCCCTAACCAAATGAAAGTCTTATCCTGAAGCGCATCATAACCCATTGTTTGATCTTCTTGAGCAGCCAAGAATTCAATTAA
>JASJDW010000060.1 GCA_030064955.1 Crocosphaera sp. | reverse complement strand
AATAGAATCTTAAGACGGTAGGGTGGGCAAGTTAAAGACTTATCTAAACTAACTTCATCCTTGGAAACCTTGCCCACCCTACAAAATTCGTTGTTATTATTTCTTTAGGAACAGTCTCTAAATTTGCCCACCCTACCCTCTTAACATTATGATCAATTTTCAATATCAGTGGATACCATCGCCGATAATAATTGTTGTGGTGATACTTTAAATGGTAAACGATGGATATCAGAATTAGGATTACAAGTTACCTTGGCTGCTTGACGTAATTCTTCTAAAGCAACTTGAGATAAGCCTAAATCTTCTAAACTTTTGGGTAAACCAATCTCTTGATAAAATTTTAACAGTTGTTGTCGAGAAGTTGCTGCTAATTGATTCCCTTGGATCATCTCTTCTAGCCTTAATTGTACTAAAATGCCATAAGCAACTTTTTCCCCGTGTAACGTATCATGGGCTTCCCGAATATGGGTTAAGCCATTATGGACAGCATGGGCAGCTACTGTGCGACAATTTGCCCCGCCTAAACCCCCAACGACTCCAGCTAACAATACAGTGGCATTTACGACTTCTCGCCAGTCTTCTCCTCCTATCTCATCCAACGCTTGAGGGGATTTTTGTAAGAGAATGTCCCGTAACACTCTTCCTTGTTGTACCGCAGCAATGGTGAGGGTTGCGTTGGAGTTGCCACTACTAACAGAGGCTTCGTACCATTTAGCGATCGCATCTCCAATTCCTGCCACTAAAGTCCGTTTTGGGGCTATTTTAATTAAATTATAGTCTAAAATCAGTAAGTCAGGACAGCGTAATAAGGGTACGTCATATTGAAACGCCCCTTGGTTAGAATAGATGTTAGAAAGGGCAGTCCAAGCCGCACAGGTTGCCCCGGAAGTCGGGATCGTAATAATGGGTAATTGTTGCTGATGGGCTAGTAATTTAGCGGTATCTAGGGCTTTTCCTCCACCAACCCCGATAATGAAATCAGCTTGATGGTTTTGGGTGGTTTGAGTGAGGGTGATTAAGGAAGTTTCCGAACAGTCGGGGGCATAGGTATCAAAAACCGCCGTTAGGTCAAATTGTTTAAAAATTGGGGTTAAATGGGAAGAAATAAGGTCAAGGGTACGATTTCCCCCTACCACTAAAGGACGCTTTCCAAAACGACAGATCCTTTCTCCTGCTTGAGAGATAATCCCCTCACCCTGAATCACTTGAGTTGGGGCAACCAATAAGGAATTAATGGAGGTGGCAATGGGGGTAATTTTAGTGGTTTTTGATGGCATTCGACAGTTAGAAACGCATACTATTACTTTATTTTAGGATAACAAATTATCTTAAAAGGAATGAGTTTAGATTGTTTCAAGAATTAAGTCTGATTAGTTAATAAGAGTTCCTCGTTTCATTTGTTCTCTTTCAATGGCTTCAAATAAGGCTTTAAAATTACCTTCTCCAAAGCCTTTGGCTTGCTCTCGTCTTTCGATGATTTCAAAAAAGAAAGTGGGTTGCTCAAAAATTGGCTCAGTAAATATCTGTAATAATAAAGGATAGGTTTGATTCTCTTGTGTATTTTTTTTAGTTGCTTCTTGATCCAGTAATATATTTTGTTGAACAATTTCTTGCCATTCTTGAGAATTAAATCCTAAATTAAAATAACTTTGTTTGAATGTTTCATAATAGGCATTTGGAACTTTCAAAAAATTCAAACCCTTTTGTCGTAATTGTCGGGTAACTTCTGTTATTTTATTTGTTTTTAAAGCAATATGTTGAATCCCTGAACCATTATTAACATCCAAGAATTCTTGGATTTGAGAATTTTTAGAAATAGGTTCATTAATCGGTAATTGTATCTTCCCAATGGGATGAAACATGACTTGAGAATATAAGCCTGATTGGGGTGTTTCTATTTTAAAGAACTGTTTTTTTTGGAATCCTAATGCTTGATGGTACCAATCTATAGTTGAGTTGAGCTTCCCTTGAGGAACATTTAACACTAAATGATCTAAGGCTAAGAAATAACTTTTATTATCACCATTGATTGGTTTTTCTTTAATCCAAGTTTTCGGTAAAATGGGGGTCTTTCCTTTTCGCTCAAATAAACTATGAGTCAATCCATTTTTATGAACAAATTTACTCCATTTCAGACAACCTTTAGTATATTTTTTTTCTTGTATAGGTTCTTGAATTCCACTATTAATTTTTTTAATTTTTGCAAAAATATTTTGTAAATCACTAACCTGAAAAGCGATATCAGCAACGCCAGGGGGATGAATTTCTAAATATTTAGCAACAGAACTCTTCCTAGACAAAGGAGAAGAAATCACAAAAAAAATCGGATTTGTATTGTTACCTGTTCTGACAATTTCTGTATGGGTATGCTCATCATCTCCACCGGCGATGGAGTGAAAACCCATGACATTAATAAACCACTTTTTCCAGTAACTTGCATCTTTCACGTATAAATGAACGTGATCAATTCTTATTTCCATTCCTTATTTGAGTTTCTTAATAAAAAAGGAATAAATCTTTACTATTCTTAGCTTTAGTTTTTTCTGGTTCTTTTAATCCCTGAATTTTCATTAAAGCTCGAAAATTCTTACGATTGAACTCAGGTTGATAGTTTCCTTAACCTTATCCCCCTTAAATCTCCCGTAGGGGAGATGTAAAGGAAGTTTAAATGGGAAGTAGAGGAAGGGATGCTGTTGCAAATTAGCGTTTCGCTTTTGGACGAGGGGCTGCTTTAGGCCCTTTAGGGCTGCTAATTTCAGATTTTAAACCAATCCAACCAATTACGCTGTAAACAATGGCTAACATTAAGCTACTTAAACCAATACGAAGACTTTGCTTTAAGGCTTGGGTAGTGGCTTGACTTTCAGCCTGTTTACGACGTTCAAGCAGTTGGGTTTCTAATTGATTTTTCAACTCCTGAGTTCTTTTCTTGTATTCTTCGGGTTGTCTCGCCAACTCTTGTAATCCTTGTAATTGTTGACGTTGTTGACGTAATCTTGCTAACTGTTGAGCATTCAACTGTCGTCCTTGAACTTGGCCGGCTTCGATCACTTGATTAAGTTGTTGGACTTGTTGATTGAGTTGACCTGGGTTTTGAGACAAGGTATCCACTTGGGTTAGGAACGCTTGAATTTGATCAGCCCCTTGGCCAGCACCCTGTTGAATCCGCTCTAAGGCATCCGTTTTAGCAATGTTGAGGTTGTTAAGATGTAATGGAACCATCAACAAAAATACTAATCCTAATAGAGCAGATAGGATATACACAGGAAATTTTAGATTGAATCCCGATTTTTTTAAAGGGTTGGCATCAGCTAAACCATCAATGAAATAGCCGACTAAAATAAAACCCATCCCCACCAAAGGTACCACCCCTCGATCAACAATACTGGTGACTATACCAATTTGCCATGACTGGCTGTCCAAATTAAGAGGAACGGCAAGGGTTATATAATCCAATAAGGAAGATAGGATAAAGATTACCCCGATCAGTTTGAGAACTAAAGACGTAAATGCTGGATAATTCATTGTTTTTATCAGTTTGTGGATAGCATTTCATTAAAGATAACAGCCAACAGAGATAATACCCTGATTGCTAACAGATTCAATTATTTTGTGCGGGAGTTTCTATAAGGGATTGAGCTAGATCGCTAGTTAATCAACGATATAACTATTAAACCTGGCCTACGAGCTTAAAAGATTTAGGGGAAATTGGCAAGGTACATAACTATAATCAATACAATGATAATCTAAACGTTGCTAAAAAGTTCCCTCGACGACAATATATTAAGAATGACACAAATACAAGTATTAGCCGATAAACCTGCTCTGATTGCTCACGCACTAGATTTAATCGTCGACAAAATTGATACTATCCTACAACAACAGGAAAAATTCACCCTAGCTTTAGCCGGCGGTAGCACCCCGAAACCCCTTTACGAAGCCTTAAGCCAACAATCTTTACCTTTAGAAAAAATTCATATTTTTTGGGGAGATGAGCGTTATGTCCCTGGAGATCATCCCGATAGTAACCAACGCATGGCGCGTCAAGCTTGGCTAGATCAGGTGCCGTTTCCCCCCTCAAATATCCATCCCATGCCAACTGGTAGTAACGATCCCTCTGTAGATGCTCAAATCCATGACCAGGAATTACGAGCATTTTTTGGGGTCAAGGTTGGGGAATTTCCAATGTTTGATATGATTTTATTGGGTATGGGGGATGATGGTCATACGGCCTCTTTGTTTCCCCAAACAGAAGCTCTAACCGTTAGCGATCACTTGGTGACGGTGGGGAACAAGGACGGACAACCTCGTTTAACCTTTACCTACCCTTTAATCAATCATGCCCGTTGTGTCATCTTCTTAGTAGCAGGGGAAAACAAACAATCCGCATTAGCCCAAATTTTTTCCCCTGATGGAGATCCCACCCTGTATCCAGCTAAGGCAGTCAAGCCTCAAGGAGAACTGTTATGGTTGTTAGATGAAGCAGCTGGGACTCAGTTTAAGTAACTAGATAGAAATATACGTTACTCGTTCAGTAGAGCAGGGGAAGCAGAGGAGGAAAGATTTACAGGTTATTTACATTTTTCAAACAGTTGATTATGATTACTTGTCCAAATTGTCAGCATGAAAACCCCGATGGGGCCGTTCAGTGTGAAGCCTGTTTTACCCCTCTTCCCAAATTAGTTAATTGTGGTAACTGCGGTCAGCCATTACTAAGTAACGCTACCTTTTGCGGCGAATGTGGGGCAGCCTACCCCTTTGAAGGTTCTCCACAAGGAGAAACCTCTCCACCACCGCCACCACCTCCTGTAACACCACCGCCACCACCTCCTAGTATTAATCCTCCTGAAGAACCCCCTGCACCACCCCCCCCAAAACCAGTAGCCAGCGCACCAACGCAACTACAAACTCAAACCGCTAGTTTACTCCATGTTCAAACTGACACTACACTAGAACTTCCTCAAGGGTTAGAAATTGTTCATGTTGGTAAACCTAACGAACAAATTCCCCCAGATCTTGATGTTTCAGCATTACCTAATTCTGACGTGGTTTCTCGTATTCATGCTGATATTCGCAATGAAGCGGGGATTTTTTACATTGAAGATGTGGGCAGTTCCAATGGCACTTACATTAATTACACCGCCTTACCTCCAGGAAACCGTCACCGTCTGCGACCCGGCGATCGTATTTCTTTGGGTAAAGGGGATTTAGTTACCTTCATTTTTCAATTACTTTAAGTTTTCCCAGAGGACTATACTAAGTAGATCACAGACATCCTAGTTGAGATGGCAGAGGAGCAGGGAGACCGGAGCAGGGGAGAAAGAAAATAGGAGAAAAAACAGAAATGAACAAGCCTAAGTGAAAATTTGGGCTTTTATAACCTTTTAAGTTTTTATTAACTCCAAAAAGCTTTCAAATAATCTCCCTTGCTCCCTGCTCCGTAGCTCCCATGCAGCCTAAAATGAGTAAGTTTTCGATCTACTGAGACTGACTCGAGCAAAAATCAGTTTCATCGATTCAACTTATTGGGAATCCCTTGACAACCGCCTGGAATCGTCTGACGACTTTTTTCTCCACTCCAAGCGCACAGATAATAATGTTGTTCTGGGGTCAAATTTTTTACCTGAGCCAAGTTACTATTTTCAATCACGACTCCTGTATAGGCACCAGTGATATAGTCAGGACGATAGTTTCTTGAGCGAGGACTGGCGGTTTCGACAGAACCATAAAATAAGCGAGTGCTTTTAAAGTCAGCCCCTTTGAGATTAGCATCGTAGAGGACAGTACGAGATAAGTTGGCTTTAACTAGATCACAACTACTTAAGTCAGCACGAACCATATTCGCTTCACTTAAATCTGTCCACCGTAAATCTTGATCAGCTAAGTTAGCTCCGGCTAACATCACCCCTAAGTTAATGACTCGTACTCCATAAGCTCGATCTTCAGCATAACCACCAAATCCGTCTAACATAGGTCTTCCCAGACGACTATCCCGCATTAATGGGGTTAAGAGTCGTGATTGAGAGAGAAAGCGTAAAATTTTGGCTTTTCCTATAGCATCTACACTACTGAGGATGGCTGCGGTTCGTCCTTCAGCAATAGAACGTTCTTGCGGCCAATCTTCTAACATTCCTTCTCCGTCTAAGACTAAATCGGAAATGCCTTGAAAATAGGTATCAATGGTTTGCTGTTGGGTAATACGGTTTTGCTGTAAGGTTAAGTCTTTGGAGATGACGTATTGAGCCCAGGCCACATACACCGCTAGAATAGCGATCATAATTTGACCTAACGCACCAACCCATTCAGCCCAAGACCCAAACTCATCGTACTTAAATTGATTCAGCCAGTTACCGATAGTTTGATAAATGCCTAAATAGTAAAAAATCCCTGCCAAGGATAGAACAAAAACGGTAAAACCGATTAATGTTTCTCTCTCTTCAGGGGTGAGATATCTTAGAAACCAATTTTTAACAGAGGGAAAAATGACTCTTAAAGACAGAATGAGTGCGACTATAGCACTGGTTAACCCTACCCAGGGTAACTTTAGGATCAAACCCATTCCCATAACAGCAATGGTAGTCAAAAGTAGCCAAGGATTAGAGGATCTAACTTCTTGTAGATATAAGGGTTTAGGTGACTCTTGAGGAGACACCAAATTAATAGATGATAAGGGATGGTTTGGAGAATTTAAGGGGAGTGATGAGTTAATCTCTTCTTTGCCATTAGCTTCTGAAGATGAAACAGAAGAAGACTCAGGAGGGATTGTCATATAATTTTTATTTATGGTTAGGGTTTGCTGCTTTGATTTTATCGTTTTCTGATAATTCTCCATGTCCTCTGTTGAAGATTTTGAGCTTCAATTCAAACGAGCAACCACTTTGCCCCAGTCTTGCCAAATCTCACCAATAATTTGCAGTTCTTGAACACTTAAGGTTTTGGCTGCTTGTTCTGCTTTTTTCTGGGACACCCCAGCTTTAACCAGTTGTTGTTGATAAGATTTTTGCAGTTGCTCACAAGTCATCGTTCTATCCTCTTAAATTATTAACAATGGTTAATGGCTATTGAATATAAGTGTAAAGGGTGCTTGTTAGCTTTGATGTAAGCTTTGATGTATAAGTTGATGAATAGCTGAACGATAACACAACTAACCCCGAATTTTTATCCCAACTACCTTCATTGTTCCCAGATATTGCTAAATTGTTAATATTTATTTACAATACTTTACAGAAACATCTATCTTCTGCTATACCTCATGAAAACTAACAACCAAGACGAAGGAAAATTTGGCTTTACAGGCTATGCCGAAAACTGGAATGGCCGTCTAGCAATGATTGGCTTCATCTCCGCTTTAATTGTGGAATTAGTAACGGGTCAGGGAGTATTACACTTTTGGGGTTTACTCTAATTAGAATATTCCCGATTTTTGTCAATCTCATTGCTTTAGCTGGATTTTTTTAAGATCCAGTTTTTTTAGTTCAATATTGTTTTTTTAAGCAAAATTCTCTGTATTTTAATCAGGATAATCAATACTAAGTATACTAGGTTGACGAGAATAGTCAGCTATGGGAACTAATGTTAATTGTTGTTCGTCAACAACTTAAAATTCTTATGATATTGATTAATTTTTTATATGATTAAATGAAAGTAGTCAAAATAATTATAAAGACTTAAGGTTAAATGAGGTTAAAGCTTTTTCAAAATCTAGATGTTATCATAAAGTGATACTTAACCATTGATTAAATACCCTAACAGTATGAAGCTAAAACTGAAACAATCTTCGTGGAATGGGCTAAATAATACTTTTATTACCTTTATCATTATTTTATTGTTATTTATTATTTTAACGGTAGCTGTTGTTTCAGGAAGTCTAGATGCTTGGGACGCAACTTTTTTAGAATGGGTTCGTCATTTTCATCATCCTAGTTTAATGATCTTGGCCAGGGTATCTTACTTTTTGGGAGAGGCAGAAGTTGCTGTCTTTATTGTCATTGCAGGATTGGGGTTTTTGTGTTGGAAACGTTATTGGCATGAAGCCCAAGTTTTAGCAATATCAGCTTTAGGTGTTTTAATATTAATTGATCAAATTTTAAAACCTTGGTTTGGTCGTATTCGTCCTGCACCGGGGTTAATTGATGTTCACGGAAAAAGTTATCCGAGTGGTCATGTTTCTGGCAATTTAATGTTATATTTATATCTTTCTTATTTAGTTGCTTTTCATTTTCCAAAATGGGGAACTTTTTTGTATATCGTTTCTACTATTTTAGTCGCTTTAATGGGTTGGGCCAGTATTTACTTAAATATTCATTGGGTTACGGATCTAGTTGGAGGTACTTGTATTGCGTATTTAGGTTTTCTTTTTTGTATCACTCTTTTAAAATTCATGAGTAAAAAATACCGTAATTTTTAAATCAAAATGAATAAAACAACTCTAGAAAAAAGCAAAAAACAAAGTATTAATGCTTGGAACAAAGAAACTAAAAATCTTTGGATTTTTTCTATTTTATGGCTATTTTTAATTAGTTTTATTGCTTTTATTGTTAACCTAGGAAGCATTGGTTTAATGGACAAAACCGAACCAATGTTTGTGGAAGCTGCTCGTCAGATGTTAATAACAGGGGACTGGGTAACGCCCTATTGGAATGGAGAAACCCGTTTTGATAAACCTCCCTTAACTTATTGGTTAGTGGGGTTATCTTTTCAATTATTTGGTATTAATGAATGGGGGGCAAGAATTCCCTCTTCTTTGGCTGCGATCGCTGTTGTTATTTTAGGATTTTATACTCTCAAAAACTTTGGTTTTTCACGAGCAAAAGAAGTATCTAGAAAGCCAACAAAATTATGGTTTTCTGCTTGGATAGGAGCAGGAATCATAGCTTTAAATCCCTTTTGGATAGCCTGGGGAAGAACGGGGGTTTCTGATATGTTCCTTTCCAGCGGTATCGCCTTAGCGTTGTTATCTTTTTTCCTAGGATATGGTTATTCTGAAACAAATGCTAAATCCTATTTTGGGCTATCAATAGCGCGATGGTGGTACATTGCTTACTGGGTTTTTATGGCTTTAGGTGTGTTAGCTAAAGGCCCTGTAGCCTTGGTTTTACCAGGTTTAACAGTTATTGTTTTTCTTTTATACGTTGGGCGATTTATTGAAGTGGTAAAAGAAACTCCTTGGCTATTAGGAATTAGTAGTTTTTTATTAATTTCTGTTCCTTGGTTTGTTTTAGTAACCTTAGAACATGGACAAGAATATATTAATACCTTTTTTGGCCTACATAATGTACAAAGATTTACCAGCGTGGTTAGTCGTCATCCAGGGGCATGGTATTATTACATTCCTGTGATTATGGTGGGGTTATTACCTTGGTCAATTTATTTGCCGTTAGCCATTGCTAAATTAAAAGTTTGGCAGCGACAAAAATGGGTAAATTCATCTCGAACAACTCATCTAGGAATCTTCTGTTTATGTTGGTTTTTAGTTGTTCTTATTTTCTTTTCTAGTTCTGTTACCAAATTAGCAGGTTATGTGCTTCCTTTAATGCCGGCTGCTGCTATTATCATTGCTTTATTTTGGAGTGAACAGGTTGAAATAAAATCAGAAGAACCATCAGGAGTTTGGTCTTTCTTATTTTTATTAAGTGGTATTGCCAATGTTGGTCTTTTAATGGGTTTAGGAATAGCTAGTTTTTTCAGTTATCAATTAATTGGCGAAGATGCCATGATGCCAAAATTTACGGAACTATTACAGGCTTCAAATTTAGCTATTAAAGGGGGAATTATTTGGTCGTCCGCTGCATTATCTTGCTTATTATTTCTCTTTTTCCGTCATTATCGTCGCTGGTTATGGGTAGCTAACTTATTAGGATTTCTAGCATTTTTCTCCTGGGTGGGTTTACCCGTTGCTAAAATTGTAGATAATCAAAGACAGTTACCTTTAAGGGAACTTTCCACCATTGTTAAGATAGAAAGACAACCAAACGAAAGACTGGCATTTTTAGGTTTTATGCGTCCAACTTTGGTGTTTTATACTCAAGAAGTGGTTGATTCTGTCACAGAAGCAGATATTGATAATGGTCCAGCGTTAGACTATTTTCAACAGAATAATCGTCCTGAGACTGTTTTAATTATTAGTGAACAAAAATATCTCAATAAGTTGGGGTTAGAAAAGTCTGACTATAGCTTAATTAAACAAGAAGGGGTTTATAAATTAATTCGAGTGAGTAAAAAGATGGTTGTTGAAAGATACAAAAATAAAATTAATTATTAACAGCAAAAAAGAGCAGATAAACTGCTCTTTTGCTGTTAGGAGATTAGGAAAAAATGTTATGCTAAGGGATCAACACCCATATCACAAACTGCATTACGTAAAACGGTAATCTGTTGGTTAAAATCTAAATGTTGAATAGCTAATAAGGTTTTGTTTGCTTTTTCACTTAAGCGATAAGAAGGGGGAACCGGAATGACAACCCCTGCTTCCATTAACTCTGCTAATTGATACCAGAAGGCTAATTTGGTATTATTAGTTAGAACGCCATAAGCACGGGTGATAGGGGTACTCATCTTGTTAGCTAAGTCCCGCATTGCTTGCAGTTGCTCATCTTGGGACATACTCTTGATTTGGTTAATTAACCCCTCAGCAAACTGTAAACGGGCTGCACCAGGGGCTGCTGGTGTGATAGAGCGTCCAATTTCTGTATAAGCTACCCAAAGTAAACCTAGCTTATCATCGGTGCTAAGGCTTTGAAATTGCTCGGTGACAGAAGTAACATCAAGAGCCTGAGTGTTAAGATTGGGTGCTGTATATACCATGACTTCTTTTAGAATCTTTGTACACTAATTGTTAATTGGGAGTAAGGCATATTTGATTGCCTTGCTCTTTTCTTTTTCTATTATGTAACATTTTTTTACGTTTTGCAAATAAGTATTACATATACTTGACATAGTTTTTTATATATTGTAAGGAAAAATACAGAGCTAAAAATTAGGATTTTTTCCTAACGACTAAGTACAATATTAAGGAAGACTGGCAAGGGTGGGGCTGAGAAATAATGGTTCAACGGGTGCAAAAAATTTTATCTCAATGGGGAATTGCCTCCCGTCGTCGTGCTGAGGATTTAATTATAGCAGGGCGAGTTAGGTTAAATGGGGAAGTGGTGACATTGGGAGATAAAGCCGATCCCGAATGCGATCGCCTAGAAGTAGATGGCAAGCTTATTCAACCCAGTCAACGACCTCAATTTATCTATATCTTAATGAATAAACCGACGGGAGTGATATGTACCTGTGGTGATCCCCAAAATCGCTCTATTGTCCTAGATTTATTGCCGAAAAAGTTAACTCAAGGAACAGGTAATCATCCCGTAGGAAGACTGGATTTCAACTCTTCTGGAGCCTTATTATTAACCAACGACGGAGAGTTAACCTTAAAATTAACCCATCCTCGTTATCATTTACCCAAAACCTATGAAGTCTGGGTAAAAGGATATCTTAAAGAAGAAATGTTACAACAATGGCGTGAAGGTGTTATGCTAATGGGCAAAAAGACTTTACCTGCTGATGTAGAGGTAATTCGCCGTTGTCCTCAGCACACTCGTTTAAAAGTGATTCTCAATGAAGGAAGAAATCGCCAGATTCGTCGTATTGTTCAACAACTGGGTTTTCATGTCCTTCGACTCCATCGTACTGCTATTGGTTCTCTTGTTCTCTCTCCTGCCAATGAAAACAGCTTACTCAGTGGCCATTATCGTTTGCTTACCCCTTCAGAAATTGCTTTTCTCAAGCAAGGTACGAACCTTATCATTGAAACGAAAGGGACGCTGATTCAATAAATATGTCCAGGAAACAATCATCACTCAATTATCCTCATCACGATACCAATCACACCCAAGAATCTCCATGTCAGGGTTCTTTGGTAGCCGAGAACCGCCAATGGCAACAAATATGGAGTAAATTAATATCAAATGGCTATCAAGCGACTGAGGAGTCAAATAACGAATCAGAATCTTCTCAACCATCCAAGCAATCCATTTATCTTAAACGATTACTCAAGTTATTATCTAAATTTTCTAAACAAAACAAACATTATTTTGATCCAAAACAGTTACAAAAGGAAATTTTGGAAGATATTGGTCAAACCTTGTCTTATGAACGACAAAAACAAGGGTTTACCCTTGAGTTCATTTCTACAGAAACTCGTATTTCTGTGGGTTTATTAGAAGCCATTGAAACAGCTAATCTAGAGGAATTACCCGAAGCAATTTATACCCGTAGTTTTATTAAAAAATTTGCTGACTTTTTAGGATTAGATGGAAAAAGTTTATCGGAGAGTTTTCCTTTAGATAGTGACCCGAAATCAAATGATTCTTCAAGGTTTCGTTTATTTTTTCCTGTTTTACAGTTTCGTCCCATACATCTTTATTTTCTCTATATTATTATTGTTGTTCTTTCCGTTCAGAGTATTTCTAATACGTTAAAACGGGCTGCTTTGCAAGGATCTATTGAAGAACTTCCTGTTCCTATAACCGTTTCTCCTCCTCAGTCCCAACCAGTTGAAAAATCAGTAATCGTGAAGGTTCATAGTAAGGGAAAATCAACCTTAAAAGTTACAGTTGATGGAAAAATGATTTTTGATGGGGTACTGACTAAAGAAACTCAAAAAACCTGGGAAGCAGACCAAAATATTACCCTCGAAGCCAGTAATGCTGGTTTGATTTTGGTAACTTTTAATAACCAAAATCCTAAAAGATTGGGTAAATTAGGAGAAACTAAAAAAGTGACTTATTCCGACTCAAAGCAACAGAAGACAGAGAAAAAAAAAGAATAAAGGTGATTACTTTACTACTTCAGTCAGTAATTAATAATTATTAATTATTAATTATTAATTATTCACGGTGCATCTTCCCACTCTGCTGTCAAACTACGATAATTAAAATCTTTCACTCCTGGATGACAAACCACACAATTTTTAGTTGTAATCGGTTCATTAAACTCTACACGAGGATGAAGGATTTTAAAATATTGAGATTGTTCAATATAATAGGGAACTGGAGCATCTCTAAGCAAAATAGGACGAGAATTAGTTTTCAGATAATCCCATATTAACACCTGACTCAAACGAATCAGATTCGGCACTGATGTTCCATAATGTTTATGGGGGTTTTCTAAGAGTTCTTGCCAGGTTTCTGTGGGTAATACTTCTGGGGGAACAGCAATATGACACCCTGAACAAGTGGACAAATAAAGTTCTTTTCCTGCTTCAACCGTAGAACGATTGGGGCCAAGAGGACCGATGGATTGAGATTGAGCTAAGCTAGGGTTAGGTTTTGCTGCTAAGGCTTTGGTAAAAGCCCATCCTACACTCATACACCATAAAAGAATTGCCAGAGAAATCACTAAATATAATAGATTTGAGCGTTTAACATGAAAAAATTTTGGTAATTTCGGCATATTCTAAACTTTAATTAATATAATATTCAATATGACATTATAATAAAGTTAACCCTTGATTTAAACGGCTTTTATCCCATCCTTTTTCGTTAAGTAAAAGCCAAGATTGAATTAAATCCGGCCCATGTAATTCACCCATTAAACCTGCACGAAGCGATCGCATCACTAACCCTTTTTTCACTTTAAAGGTTTTCGTCACTTGTTTGAGGATGTCTTTGGCTTCATCTTCAGTTAATTGAGAAGATTGTTGAATCGTCTCTAAAACAGCTTGTAAAATGTCTTTAACCCCCTCTTGTTTCATTTGGGCGATAGCTTCTTCAGTGTAGTTCGCCGTTTCACCGAATAATAAAACACTTTCCTTGGCTGCATCTTTCAATCGAGTCAGACTGGGACCAATTAAGGTAGCCATTTGTTCTAACCAGAGGCGATCGCTGTCTACATCAATAGGATAACCCGCTTCTTGCCAATAGGGAACCAATAGATCAACCAATTCGGCTCCTGACATTTTATGTAAATATTGACTATTGATCCAATCGAGTTTGTCCCAATCAAATTTAGCCCCTGCTTTATTAACCCGTTCTAAGCTAAACTGTTGGGATGCTTCTGTCAAGGTAAAAATTTCTTCAGTGGAGTCTGGGGGAGTCCATCCTAAGAGGGTCATATAGTTAGCTAACGCTTGGGGTAAAAAGCCCATTTGCCGAAAGTCATCGATGGAAGTTACTCCATCCCGTTTTGACAATTTTCGTCCTTCCTGGTTCAAAATAAGCGGGGTATGGGCGAACTCTGGAATCTTTGCCCCAAACGCTTCGTACAAGAGAATTTGTTTAGCGGTATTAGCAATATGATCTTCTCCTCGGATCACATGGGTGATCTTCATATCCATGTCATCCACCACCACTGCTAAATTATATAAGGGTTGTCCGAAAGATTGATCGGGACTGTCTGGAATACGGGCAATGACCATATCTCCACCGAGATCACTACCTTTCCAACTAACTTTACCTCGGATGAGATCATGCCAAACAATTTCCCGATGATCATCAATGATAAAGCGGATGACGGGTTTTCTTCCTTCTGCTTCTAATTTTTGTCTTTGTTCTTCTGTAAGATGACGATGACGGTTGTCATAACGAGGGGCTTGATTTTGGGCTTTTTGGGCCTCTCGCATCTGTTCTAATTCTTCTGGGGTACAATAACAACGATAGGCAAATCCTTTGTCTAGTAGGGTTTGAATGGCTTGACGATAAAGATCTAGACGTTGAGTTTGGAAAAAAGGCCCTTCATCCCAAGTTAAACCTAACCAGGTCAATCCTGATTTAATATTGTCTGTATATTCTTGACGCGATCGCTCTTGATCGGTATCTTCCACTCTGAGAATAAACTGGCCTTGGTGATGATGAGCAAATAACCAGTTAAAAACGGCGGTTCTGGCGGTTCCTATGTGCAAATTCCCTGTGGGACTAGGGGCGATACGAACTCTGACTGTCACAAAATTTTTCCTGTAGTCAACATTAGCTAAACAACTCACCTGAGTTTAAGGTGGAGCTTTTTAAGTTCAATTTATTATCATAATTGATTTTAGGTGTTTTTCAAACGACTTCAAGAAAGTTGGAGAGAAGGAGAAAAAACTCCCTTCTCCTCTATTATTTTCATAGACTTTGCATCTAAGCTCTCTCTACTAAAAAGGGCAGAGACAAGCGATAAAACAGCCATCCTAAAAATGTAGCAATAATAGCAACAGCACTAGCCACCCAAAACCCTGCTATGTTAGAAATGTCTCCAGTGGTGATTAAGTCTCTTGTGGTTACTATTAGGGGAGTAACGGGATTAATAGCAACTAAAATTGCCCAGATCCCACTTTTTGGCTGAGGATAAATCACAGGAGTCACAAATAACCAGATCCGAGTCACAAAACCGATCGCTTTACTGACATCCCCATAGAGACAAGAAAAAGGACCCAACAGTAAACCCATCCCTGTCCCAAACATTAGCAAATGAATGAAGGCAACTGGTGCTAGGATAATTGTCCAACTTACCCCTACTTTAAACCAGACAAACAGGAAAAACACGGGAATGAGTTGAATCAGAAAATTAAATAAAATTTGTGCTAATTTTGAGATGACAAAGGCTTCTGGGGGAACATTTAATTTCATTAGCATGGCTTTAGCAGATCGAGCCGCTCCCATGGTACCGTTGAATGTCTGGATAAAAGTTTGCCAAAGGGTCATACTCAAAGCAACATAAACAGGATAAGGAATCGGTGTTTCTCCCAGATTCAAAATTTTCGCTTCTCTGAGAAAAGTTAAACCAATGGCAGTAACCAAAGGAGGAATAAAAAGCCAGAGCATACCGAGTATGGACTGACGATATTGAGATTGAATATTCCGTTGAAATAATTGCCACGCTAATCCACGCGAAGCAAGCAGATCATACCACATTTCTTGTAAGAACCTAACGGGATGTCTCACACGACTGTCTGGTTCATAAACCACAACAGGCATAGGTTTTTTACGTTTATTTTGAGGTTGGTGGGGGTTAGTTTGGCTCATGGTTAAACCCTAAATACGCTGAAAGCATTGCAATAGTTTTATCATATAACTTTACATTATGAGAAAATGTCAAGTTCATTGATTGATGCCCTAAACTGAAAAAGGGATTTAAGGAGTTTAACCTATTGCTGAGTACAATCATGTTGAATAAAAGTGCTATTTTGTCAATTTTATTGATTTTTATCCCAGTATCTATTGGCTCTCAATACCTAGGATGGGGAGCAACTCTTACCTTTGTTACAGCAGCCTTAGCCATTGTGCCATTAGCTGCTTTGATGGGCCAGGCCACAGAGGCGATCGCTGTGGTGGTGGGTCCGAATTTGGGCGGGTTATTAAATGCTACGTTTGGTAATGCCACAGAATTAATTCTGGCTTTGGTTGCTTTAAAAGAAGGGTTAATTGGTGTGGTTAAAGCAACCATTACTGGTTCAATTATTGGCAATTTATTATTAGTGGTGGGCTTTTCTATGTTATTAGGTGGCCTTCGCTATAAAGAACAGGAATTTCAATCGGTAGCCGCTCGTTTGAATGCTTCCTCTATGAATTTAGCAGTCATCGCTATTTTATTACCAACAGCAGTGCAATATACTTCTAGTGGTATCGAAGAACAAACTTTACAGAATTTATCCGTTGCTGTGGCGATTGTTTTAATTTTGGTTTATGGGTTAACTTTGTTATTTTCTATGAAAACTCATGCTTATTTGTATGATGTTGGTATGGCTGCTGAAGATGAAGCAATGGAAGAAGAGGGTCACAATATTAATCTCACTAAATGGATAATTGTTCTTTTATTAGTTACCCTTGGAGTTGCCATTGAATCAGAATTATTGGTCAATTCCCTCGAAGAAGCCACTTCATCTTTGGGTTTAACAGCTTTATTTACTGGGGTCATTTTATTACCCATTGTAGGTAACGCAGCAGAACACGCAACGGCTGTTACTGTTGCGATGAAGAATAAAATGGATTTGTCTATGTCAGTGGCAGTGGGATCAAGCTTACAAATTGCTTTATTTGTTGGTCCTGTTTTAGTCATTGCTGGTTGGTTTTTAGGACAACCGATGGATTTAGATTTTAATCCTTTTGAATTAGTGGCGGTAGCTGTCGCTGTGTTAATTACTAATTCTATTAGTTCTGATGGTCGTTCTAATTGGCTCGAAGGAACGTTATTATTAGCTACTTATGCGGTGATTGGTTTGGCTTTTTATTTCCATCCTGTGGTTGATGGACTTTAACAGCCCTTCGGGCAAGGCAGGGGGCAGGAGGCAGAAGGCAGGAGGAAAGTTTTAGTTAGACGGTAGGGTGGGCAAGTTAAAGACTTATCTAAACTAACTTCATCCTTGGAAACCTTGCCCACCCTACAAAATTCGTTGTTATTATTTCTTTAGGAACAGTCTCTAA